>NZ_JBLOBF010000002.1:0-198536 GCF_047785965.1 Caldisericum insulae | reverse complement strand
GAGGAAATAGAACATGAGGGACATAATTCTACTCGAATGTACTGAATGTAAAAGAAGAAACTACGCAACTACTATTAATAGAAAAAATAATAAAGATAAGTTGCAGATTAAGAAATATTGTAAATTTTGTAAGAAACATACTGTGCACAAGGAGGTAAAGGCATAGGCTCGTAGCTCAATTGGTAGAGCAACGGTCTCCAAAACCGTAGGTTGGGGGTTCGATTCCCTCCGGGCCTGCCAGTAAATTATGAAAGAGAAAGAAACAGCAAAAACTAAAACCACAACAACACAAACCGTTACTTTGCCAAAGACCTCTTTTAGAGATTTTGTTAGAGGTGTTTGGATTGAGTTAAGATATAAAGTTAAGTGGCCTACAAGGAAAGAGTTGATCCAGGATTCTTCAATTGTTGTTGGTTTTCTTGTGTTTTGGACTATTTATGTTGGTGGTTGGGACTTCTTGTTTGCACAACTCTTAAAACTTGTATTGAGTAAATAAAATGAGAGAAGACGAAACTAAGGTTGCTCGTTGGTACCTTGTACATACATACTCTGGCAAAGAGCAAAAGGTTCTAAACGAACTTAAGGATAGAATTAAAGGATACGGTTTAGAAGACCGTATCCTTGAGGTTCTTTTGCCTGTTGATTACTATAGTGTTGTTGATAAGAAGGGTAAAAGAAAAATTAAACCTGTGAAGGTTTTCCCCGGATATATTCTTGTAAAGATGATTATGGATGATGAATCTTGGTATGTTGTAAGAAATACTCCAGGTGTTTTGGGTTTTGTTGGACCGACAGGAAAGCCTACACCTATCTCAGAAGAGGAAATTAAAAAAATAATAGAGGAACGAGTAACCGAAGAGAAGGCAAAAGAAAAATTACACTTTGATATTAATGATAGAGTACGCATTCTTGTAGGGCCTTTTAAAAATATGGAGGGTGTAGTGGAAGCAATAGATGAGGAAAAAGGCACTGCAAGAGTTGTACTCAAAATGTTCGGAAGAGAAATGCCTGTTGAAATACAGAGTGAATATATTCAGAAAGTTTGAGGTGATTTTATATGGCCAAGAAAAAGAAATTAGTTGGACTTGTAAAACTCCAATTAGAGGCAGGTAAGGCCACTCCTGCTCCTCCTGTAGGTACTGCACTTGGACCAAAAGGAATTAATATAATGGATTTCTGTAAGAGGTTCAATGCTGCAACTCAAGGACAGGAAGGCTATATTATTCCTGTTTTGATTAGAGTTTATGAGGATAGGAGTTTTGACTTTATTTTAAAAACTCCTCCTGCATCTTCTTTAATTAAGAAGGCGCTTAAGATTGAGAAGGGCTCTCCTGAGCCGAATAAGAAGAAGGTTGGGACTATAAAAAGGTCTCAACTTATGGAAATAGCAAAGATTAAAATGAAGGACCTTAACACAACAGACCTTGAGGCAGCAACTCGAATAATCGAGGGCACCGCAAGAAATATGGGTGTTACGGTCATTGAAGGTTAAGTAAATTTGTGGGAGACCTAAAGTCTTTTACCACAAGGAGGTTAAAGTGAAAAGAGGAAAAAGGTATTTAGAGCTTTTGAAGAAGATTGATAGGCAAAAGGCCTATTCAATTGATGAAGCAATTGAAACTGTTAAAAATCTCAAAAGTGCAAAATTTGATGAAACAGTAGAAGCAGCTTACGTTTTGAATGTTGACCCAAAGCAAGCGGATCAAAACGTGCGTGGTGTTATTACTCTTCCACATGGTACAGGTAAGAGCGTAAGAGTCCTTGTTTTTGCAACAGCTGATAAGGCACAAGAAGCGAAAGATGCTGGTGCTGATTATGTAGGAGGCGAGGATCTCATCCAGAAAATAGAAAAAGAAGGATTCCTTGATTTTGATGTTGCCATTGCAACACCAGATATGATGAAATCCTTAGGACGTATTGCAAAGATCCTCGGACCGAGAAAACTTATGCCAAGTCCTAAGTCTGGAACAGTAACAATGGACATTTACGACACTGTGAAGGAATTTAAGGCAGGTAAAATTGAATTTAGAGTAGATAAAACTGGCGTTATCCACACTGTAATTGGCAAATCTTCATTTACTCCAGAACAACTTAAAGAAAACTTACTTGCTTTAAATTCTGCAATTATTAAATCAAGACCTGCTTCAGTAAGAGGGCAGTATGTAAAGAAAGTTTACCTTTCACTAACAATGTCTCCAGCAGTAAAGGTAAACGTTAATGAACTTTTAAGAGCATAAAATTGAAGTAACTTTAAAACCGAAGACAGTTGGTGGGGATTTTCCCCTTAAAGCTTGCCAACCGAGGTTGAAAGAATAAGGTTGCATGTTTACCTCTTTCGCCCGGTTGGCAACAACCGGGGTTTTTTATTTAAGGAGGCTCTATGAAGAGAGAAGAAAAACGAAAGATTATTGATGAGATTGAGGAAAATTTGAAGAAACTAAAAGAGCAGAGTGTTTTCTTTGTAGATTTTAAAAGTATAAAAGGAAACGACATAACCAATCTAAGAAAAGATTTTAAACTATCGGGTATCTACTATAGAGTAGTAAAAAATGACCTGTTAAGAATTGCCTGTAAGGAGCTCTCAATTGAAGTTCCGCATAATATTTTTGTTGGTAATGTTGCATTCGTTGTTTCTTCAATGGATCCTACTGAACTTGCAAAGAAATTTGTTGAAGCAAAAGATGCAGATGAAAAACCTTTCTTTGAGATGAAGGGTGGCTTTGTAGATGGTAAGTATCTAACTGGTCCTGAACTTGTTGAACTTTCAAAACTTCCACCAAAACCAGTAATTATTGGAAAACTTTTATATCTTTTGAATTCACCAATTCAGAGGCTTGTTACTGTGCTCTCAAAACCAGAGAGAGATTTGGTTACAGTTTTAAACCAAATTAAAGATAAAAAAGAAAGTATAGCAGCATAAATTAAAATTTTAAGGAGGCTTAACATGACAAAAGAAGAAATTATCGAAGCAATTGAAAAAATGAGTGTTTTGGAGCTTTCAGAACTCGTTAAAGCACTTGAGGAGAAATTTGGAGTAACTGCAGCAGTTCCTATGGCAGCTATGCCAATGGCTGGTGCAGCACCACAGGCAGCACCACAAGAAGAGAAGACAGAATTTGACGTAGTTCTTGTTGGTTTTGATCCTGCAAAGAAGATCAATGTTATTAAAGTTGTAAGAGAGACTCTAAACCTTGGTTTGAAGGAATCCAAGGATGTAGTTGAAGCAGCAGAAAAAGAGCCACAGAAGATTAAGGAAGCTCTTCCAAAGAAAGACGCAGAAGAGCTTAAGAAGAAATTAGAAGAAGCAGGCGCAAAAGTAGAATTAAAGTAAAAATTAATTCTTGAATCTTCTTAACAAAGGCAGGGAAACTTCCCTGCCTTTTTAAATTAGATTGAATGGTGACTTTTCTGAAGTTGAAAGTTTAATATTTGATGGGTCAATATAATTTTTTAATCTTACAAATAGCGCATTTTTAAAAAATTTTTCTGTTTCAAAATGTTCAACGTCAAGCACATTTAATCCTCTTTCCTTAATTGCAAGTGCAGTGTGATATCCGATATCACCTGTTATGAAAAGTTCTGCATTGTTTATTACACTTTCAAAAATTGATCCACACGCTCCGGTACAAATTGCAACTTTTGATATTTTTGCATTTGCATCACCAATGTATCTAACATAAGAAGTGTTTGTTTTTTCCTTAAATGTTTTAACAAAGTTTACAATATCTTGTTCAATTTCAAGGGTTCCAATTGCTCCAATTCCTTCATTTTTCTCAAAAAGAATTTCAAAGACATCAATTGCAGGTTCTTCGTAAGGGTGTGATTGTCTAAGTTTATATAAAGCTTTAGAAAGATCTCTTTCTCTAACAACAACCTCTATTCTTACTTCATTTACAAACTCTCTTTTGTTTTTTTCACCAATAAATGGATTTGCATTTTCAAGTGGCCTAAAAGTACCAACTCCCTCGACATTAAAAGAACACTCATCGTAATTTCCAATTTGTCCTGCGCCGCCTTCAAAAAGTGCAGCTCTTACTTTCTCCACAAAGTCCTTAGGAACATATGTTGCAACTTTGTAAACTTTCTCTTTGCTTTGGATTATTGGTTTTTCTTTTTTAATACCAAGCAAATTTAAAAAATAATCATTTAGTCCATTTTCTGCAATGTCAAAATTTGTATGAAAACTTATTATGTTTATTCCATTGGTGATTGCTTCATAAAATGCTTCACTTTTGCCTTTTTCAATATTCTTAATTGCTTTAAAAATTACAGGATGATGGGTTATTATTGTTTTTACTCCAAGTGCTTTTGCTTCCTCAACAACACTTTTTTGTAAGTCAAGAGCAATAAGTATGTTTAAAGCTTTGCTATCCAAATCACCAAATTGAAGTCCAGAATTATCATAATCCTCCTGAAGAAAAAATGGAGCAATTTCATTAAGAATATAGATAAGTTCTCTTACTTTCATTTCTTAAAACCGAGTTATTTAAAGTCCAAGCTCATCTGCAATTCCAATAAGAGCTTGTAAGGATAATTCAAGAAACTCATCCAAAGGAATTCCAAGTTCCGTTTCACATGATTTTATTTGTTCTCTATCTGCGCCTGCCGCAAAGCTCTTCTCTTTAAATTTCTTTTTCATTGACTTTAATTCAACCGATGCAAGTTTCTTATCTGGTCGAACGAGTGCTACTGCAATAATGAAGCCTGTTATAGGATCTACTGCCCAAAGAGCTTTGTCAAGAAGTGAAGTCCTTTCTACACCATGTCTTTCATTATGTGCTAAAACTGCATGCACTATATCATCTTCAAATCCAAGTTCTTTAAGCCATTGTGCACCAATTTTACTATGAATTTCTGGGTTTTCTTTTGTCTCTTCATAGTCGATATCGTGAAGCAAACCTGTAAACCCCCACTTTTCTTCGTCTTCTCCAAATTTTCTTGCAAGGACCCTCATAACAGCTTCTGTTGCAAGCATGTGTTTAATAAGATTTTCATCATGTACTTTTTCATGTAAAAGTTTTAATGCCTCATCTCTTGTAAGCATTTTTTCACCTCTTTTCTTTAAAGATTCTATAATCTAAGAATGGAAATATACTATCTTTTTTTTCAAGATACGATAAGAATGTTTCATCTATTTCGTCTTCTAAGATTTCTTTGTAAAGTTTATTAAAAGTATTTATATGGAATCTTTGCATTTCTGTTGCATAATTAATTGCGCTTCCTACTGTGATCAAAAATGCCCAATCAGAACTTTCGGCTAAAAGCAGTTCTTTTGCACACATGTTTAGAGCTCTTTCTTGTAATTTACTTTTCGGTTTTTCGAATTGTTTTGCAAGATTGAGCATACGCTTTCCAATAACACTTAAATGGGGATAAATCCAATCTGTATTATCATTAAGCCATACTCTAAAATAACCTCCATCTCCCCAAGAGGAGATTGCAGGCTCAGATACTTGCATAACAGGATATCTATCAATATATTCGGATAGTGTTGTTGTCTCAATCACTTCAGAATATTTATCAATCTTTCTCATTAGTGTTGCAAGAAATTCAGGTCCTTCAAACCACCAGTGTCCAAAAAGTTCTGTATCAAATGGAGCAACAACAATCGGTTTTCTGTCCATGATACTTGAAAGATACTCTATCTGTCTTTCTCTATTAAACATGTAATTTCCTGCATGTGTATCTACCATCTCAAGTGCTTTTGTTCTATCGTAGAGTTCTTTTTTATCAAGTCCTGTATTTCCTGTGATTTTATGGATTTTTATTCCAGAATCAACCTTAAATCCTGCTGGGTGTATGTATTTTTTAACTTTATTTTCTTCAATTTCATAAACAATATCTTTATAAAATTCCCTGTAGTTAAAATCTCCCGGATATCCTTCTTTCGCTGACCAGACTTGTTTTGAAGCCTCAGGATCTCTTCCAAAAAATGCAACGCCGTCTTTGCTTACGATTGGCGCCGAAATTCCATAGAAGGCTGTAGGCTTAGCATTTATTAAACCGTGAGCATCTAGTATCGTGTATTCAATCCCGTATTTTGAAAGAATTTCAGAAACTGGTGGCGCATAAGCGCATTCACCAAGCCAGATTCCACGAGGATTCCTTCCGAAGATACGCTTATAATTCTCAACTCCAACTTCAACCTGCACTTCTTGGATTTTTCTATGCGTTTCCAAAGGAAGGATTTCATGTGTTGCAGTGCAAGTAATAACATCTATAAATCCCTCGTTTTGAAGATCCTTGAAGCCGTTTATTACATTTCCTTTTAAGGTGGTTCTAAAAAATTCGTAGAGCACTTTAAGTCTTTCAAGATAAAAACGGAAATTTTCTCTCTTCTTTTCATCTTTCTCATTTTTAAGAAGATCTTCAAGAAGAGCAATTCGCAAATTTATGTACCGTTTGAACCGATTCATAAGGAGATCATCCAAAAGCATATTGGAAAGGGGTGGCGTAAGAGACATTGTAAGTCTAAAATGGATTCCCTCATTTTTTAACTTATAGAAGTTATACAAGAGCGGAAGATAACTTTCTGTTATTGCTTCGTATAACCAATTTTCCTCTATGAAGAATTCTTCTTCGGGATGTTTTACAAAAGGTAGGTGTGTGTGTAAAACTATTGCAAGATATCCCTTTTTCATTGTCCTTCTCTCTTGTAACGTAAATATTTTATCTCTCTTGCGGTTTTAATTTCTTCATTAATGACCTCTTTCATCTTATCTTTTTCTACTTTTTGTGGTTTTGCTTTCTTTAAGGTTCTTATATCTACAAATTCAGCCTTGCCTTCAGTTCTTTTTGTTGTTGGTATAATAATTTCATTTGATTCAATTATTTTAGCAAATTTGCCATTTTTCTCTATCCCAAGAACTGCTTTTATCTTTTTATCTTCTTCAACTCTTACATAGCTTTTACCATGCTCGATATTAACTTGAATTTCAAATTTTTCATGTTTATCTTCAAAAACTTTCAAAATGCCTGTGCCGCTTTCTTCTTTTACTTCCCAGTTTACAAAGGCATATCCAGGCTCCTTAGGAATTATAATTAAGTGTGTTTCTCCAGTTTTCTCTTGAAGTTCTTTTCTTAATTTCTCTTCAATTGCTTTCAGCTCCTCAAGAGGTTTTTTTGCCTTTTTTATTGCTTTTATTAATTCTTCTTTTTTCATCTTGTTTCTATTTTTAATTCCATGCAGTTTTGCAAGTCTTAAAAGTTCTTTTCTTTTTAGCTTATTGAGATTTTCCATACTGCTCCTCCATTAGTTTCCTCGGAAATTTATATCCTCTTTCAAGGACTATAATATTAGAAGTAGTTACATAAAAGTACTTCTTGTCTATTTCAGGGTTATATCCGATTTCAACTCCATCGGGAATTTCAACGTGTTTGTCAATAATTGCCCTTTTAATCTTTACATTACGACCTATCTTAACTTCTCCAAATATAATTGAGTCTTCTATAATACTTCCTGCCTTTACTTTTACGTCGTAAAAAATAACTGAATTTCTTATTGTTGCACCACTTATAATGGAACCTTCTCCAATAATTGAGTTTTCAACTTTGCTTTCAATAAGCGTTCCGTCAAGTTCACCCTCAGTTATTTTGCAGGGAGGATACTGCCTTGAGTGAGTGTATATTGGCCACGATCTATCAAAAACATCAATTTTGGGATGTGGTGAAAGTAAATCCATATTTGCACAGTAATATGCATCGATTGTACCAACATCCTGAAAGTATCCATAACTTCCGTCTTTATTTCTAAATTGGTGAGAGAAAACTTTGTATCCGTGATGGATTGCATAAGGTATTACATCTTTCCCGAAGTCGTGGGAAGATGTTGAAATCTCTGCGTCGTGTGTAAGTAGTTCAATCAGGACATTGGGCTTGAATAGATAAACACCCATTGATGCAAGACATTTTGTTGGATCATCTTTAAGTGTTGGAGGATCTTTTGGCTTCTCTTTAAAATTTATTATTCTTCCTTCTTGAGTGGTTTCCATTATTCCAAAGGCACCTGCTCTTTCCTTATCTATAACTATTGTTGCAATAGTAATATCTGCATCGTTTTTAAGGTGTGTATATATCATGTCTTTGTAGTCCATCTTGTAAACATGATCACCTGAAAGAATGATTACAAGTTTTGGTTTTTCCTGTTCGACAAAGTACAGGTTCTGGTAAACTGCATCTGCGGTTCCTAAGTACCATCTTTCGCCGAATATCTGCTGTGGTGGGACATCAACTACATATTCGTTAAATCTCACATTAAGAAAATTCCATGCAAGTGCAAGGTGTCTTCTTAATGAGGCTGACTTATACTGTGTTGCAACTGCAATTCTTCTTATGCCAGAATTTACACAATTACTCAAGGTAAAATCTATAATTCTAAATTTTCCGCCAAAAGGCACTGCAGGTTTTGCTCTTTCTTTTGTAAGAGGGTATAATCGCTCTCCTTTTCCGCCTGCAAGCAAATACGCAAAAACATCTTTTTCGATGTCTATCATGATAATCCCCTTTTATTTATTATTATAGCACTATATTTTGAAAATTGAAAAATTGGTTGATTTTTAGAAAAGCGAATCTTTGGAATTAAATCCAAGATATTCCTTTGCGGCTGTTGTTATAATTCTCCCTTTTTGCGTTCTTACAATAAAATTTATTTTTATTAAGTATGGTTCTACTATCTCTTCAATAGTACCTCTATCTTCTCCCATTGCAGTTGCAATTGCTTCAATGCCTGCAGGACCGCCTTTAAAATTATTTAGGAGAATGTTTAGATATTTTCTATCAACTTCATTAAGACCATACTCGTCAATGTTGAGACTTTTAAATGCATTTCGTGCTACTTCTTTGTTAATTATTTTAAAACCATTTACATCTGAATAGTCTCTTACCCTTTTTAAAAGTTGAATGCCTATTCGTGGAGTACCTCTTGCTCTTTTTCCTATTTCATAAGCTCCTTCTTCTGTAATGTTTATGTTGAGAAGTTTTGCGTCTCTTAGGATAATCTTCATTATTTCTTCTGGTGTGTAAAGTTCTAGATGGAAAACCATTCCAAATCTATCTCTTAGTGGCGGAGAAATAAGTCCAAAACGTGTAGTTGCGCCGATAAGAGTAAAAGGCTGTAAATTTAATGTTATAGTGTGTGCGCTTCTTTTAGAACCAGTTATAATTGGCAATTTAAAATCTTCCATTGCCGAGTACAAAACTTCTTCAACAGGTTTAGGTAATCTGTGTATTTCGTCAATGAAGAGAATATCATTTGGAGAGAGATTTATAAGGATTCCTGCAAGGTCAGATACCTTTTCAATTGAAGGACCTGTTGCATATTTGAGGCTTACATTAAGTTCCAGAGCAATTATCTTTGCGAGAGTTGTTTTTCCAAGACCAGGAGGGCCATAAAAAAGTATGTGATCAAGATGATCGTTTCTTGATTTTGAAGATTGGATTGCTATTTTTATACTCTGAACGACCTTTTCCTGCCCAACGAATTCATCAATACTTTGCGGTCTAATGCTTTTCATTGCTTAGTTTTTTAATGCCTTCCTTTATCATCTCTTCTAAGGGTTTTGTTTTATCGAGGCTTTGTACTACTTCTTTAACTTTATTTTTATCAAATCCAAGAGATATAAGTGATTGAGCTACAGTGTCAAGAATTTCATCTTTTGTTTCTTCAAGTTTTTTAAGTTCTCCTCCAATTTCAAGAACAATTCTTTTTGCAGTTTTTTCTCCAAGTCCTTTTACCTTTAAGAATGTTGAATAATCTCCATTCTTTATGGCTTCTTTTATTTCGTTGAGTGTTAGAAAACAGAATATATCAAGTGCCTTTTTTGGTCCAACTCCAGATATTTTATCTGTTATAAGTTTAAAAAAAGTTAGTTCATCTTTATTTTGGAAACCAAAGAGATTAATTTCATTTTCCTTTATATCTTCAAAAATATATAATTCATATTCACTACCTAGTTCAAACTTCTTGGGATATGGCACAAGAACTTCGAATCCGATACCTTTGACATCTAAAACGATTGCATTTTCTTCTTTTTCTATAATTATTCCTCTAAGTTTTCTAATCATCTGATACCTTAGAATAAAAATCGTATGAGTAAATATGGCATAAGGCAACTGCAATTGCATCTGCTGCATCATCTGGTTTAGGAAGATCTCTAAGGCTTAAAATTGCCTTTAGAGCATCTTGGATTTCGCTTTTTGATGCTCTTCCAAAACCAATTACTGTTTTTTTTGCTTGAAGCGGAGTGTATTCAAAAACCTTTTTGTTATGAATATATGAGGATAATAGAACAACTCCTCTTGCCTCACTTACACTCACTACCGTTTTAAGATTTGTATTAAAGAAGATTTTCTCTATTGCTACAAAATCAATATCGTAGTCGTTAAAAATTTGAGATAGGTCTCTATAAAGAACGCCGAGCCTTTCTCCTAACTCGGCATTCTTATTTGTTTTTATAACTCCATATTTTACAAGATTTATTTGATTTTTTTCTTTTTCAACTATTGCAAAACCTGTTGTTGCTACACCTGGGTCAATACCAAGAACTGTAAATTTGTCAATTTTACGATCCAATTCTTTCTGCAATTGCCTTTAACTCTTCTTCGTCAATATCGTAATTTGTGAAGTAATCCTGAACATCGTCATGATTTTCAAGTTCATCTGAGAGTTTAACTACTCTTACCGCATCTTCTCCTGTAACTTTTACAAGTGTTTTTGGTATCATTACCAAGTCCGCTTCTTTTATCTTAAATCCTTTTGATTCAAGAGCAGTTTTGACTTTATCAAGATCTTGTGGGGCTGTATAAACTGTA
Source organism: Caldisericum insulae (assembly GCF_047785965.1). Lineage (NCBI taxonomy): Bacteria > Pseudomonadati > Caldisericota > Caldisericia > Caldisericales > Caldisericaceae > Caldisericum > Caldisericum insulae. The sequence continues at coordinate 187,727 of NZ_JBLOBF010000002.1, read as the reverse complement.
AATACTCCTTCTTCTTCTTTTAGATCTTCAGCACCTGCATCCGCTATTTCCATAAATAAATCATCAAAGGACAAACCATTTGAATCTTCAAGTTCAATTTGTCCTTTTGTTTCAAAATTCCAAGAAACAGCACCAGATTCTGCAAGGCTTCCTCCATAGTTTGAGAAGATTTTCCTGAGTTCTGCAACAGTTCTATTTTTGTTGTCTGTGGAAATTTTAATTATGAACGCAGTACCCGCAGGACCATAAGCTTCATAAGTGAATTCTTCATATGTAACACCAGGGAGTTCTCCTGTTCCTCTCATTATTGCCTTTTTGATATTATCCATAGGCATGCCAAGTCTTTTTGCTTTATCAATTGCGTTTCTAAGTCTTGCATTGGTTTCTGGGTTTCCACCGCCTGAACGGGCTGCAATAATTAGTTCCTTTGTTAACTTTGTAAATAATTTTCCACGTTTTGCATCTTGTGCAGATTTTCTTGCTTGTATGTTATGCCATTTAGAGTGTCCTGACATTATAACCTCCCTATTTATTTAAAAAACTTTTAACACTTTCTATAAACATTTTATGAATTCTGGGATCATTTCCAAGTTCGGGATGAAAAGCTGATGCATATACATTACCTTGTTTTAGAAACACTACTCCTTCCTCAAGGCTTGCAAGCGCATCAACATCACTTCCAAGATCGATAGCAACAGGTGCTCTTATAAATATCGCATGAAATGGATCTTCCAAACCTTTTACCTGAAGGTCTACTTCCATGCTATCTATTTGTCTTCCAAAGGCATTTCTTACAACTGTTATATCAAGTATACCAAGTGAAAATTGATTGTAATTTTTGATTCGTTTTGCAAGAAGAATCATTCCTGCGCATGTTCCATAAACAGGCATACCTTCTTTAATTCTTTCTTTTATCACATTTTCAAGACCAAATTTAGTTATAAGCCTTCCCATGGTGGTACTTTCGCCACCTGGCATTATAAGACCATCTATTACCTTTATTTCTTCTACTGTTTTAACTGGAATTGCCTCTACACCCAGGCTTTTAACCATGTTAATGTGTTCAGAAACTGCACCTTGCAAAGCTAAAACACCTATTTTCATACTATTCGCTCCTTACTTGCATTAATTCATCTTCTGTGAGTTGTCTTATATCAATACCTTTCATCTCTTCTCCGAGTTCCTCTGAAACTTTTGCAATGATTTTCGGATCATCAAAATATGTTGTAGCAGCAACGATGGCTTCTGCTCTTTTTCGTGGATTAGAAGACTTAAAGATGCCAGAACCCACAAAAACTCCATCTGCTCCAAGCTGCATCATTAAAGCTGCATCTGCAGGAGTTGCAATTCCACCTGCTGCAAAATTAACAACGGGAAGCCTTCCTAAAGCTTTAACTTCTTTGACAAGTTCAATTGGGGCACCAAGTTCTTTTGCTTCAACATAAAGTTCTTCTTCGCTCATATTCTGAATTTTTCTTATTTCATCCATAACCATACGCATATGTCTAACTGCTTCTACAATATTCCCAGTACCAGGCTCACCTTTTGTTCTTATCATTGAGGCACCTTCTGCAATTCTTCTTAAGGCTTCACCGAGATTTCTTGCTCCACAAACAAAAGGAACCTTGAACTTCCATTTATCTATGTGATGAGTTTCATCTGCTGGTGTTAAAACTTCACTTTCGTCAATAAAATCAATTCCAATTGCTTCGAGGACCTGTGCTTCAACAAAATGTCCAATTCTGACTTTTGCCATTACAGGAATTGAGACGGCATTCATTATTGCCTTAACAAGTGCAGGATCCGCCATTCTTGCAACACCACCCTGCGTCCTTATATCTGCCGGGATTTTTTCCAAAGCCATAACGGCAACAGCACCAGCTTCTTCTGCTATTTTTGCTTGCTCTACGGAGGTAACATCCATTATTACTCCACCCTTTAACATTTGAGCAAGTCCTCTTTTCACTTTAACACTTCCAAAGATTTCTTCCATATCGTTTACCTCCTAACCTTTATATTTTACATCTTTTTCTTAAAAAATCAATATTGAATTTGCGTTTTCTTTATTGAATTTGTAGATTATATAATATATAATTGAAGCAGGAATATAAAACATCATTAGGAGGTAAAAGTGATAGATGAAAAAAAATTATCCCAAAATACTTACAAAGAGGAGTTTATTAAATATCGGACTGTTGTTCTAAAGGCACTAAATAGAGCTCTTGAAAGTGTTGACCCTTATAATAGCGTTAAAAAATTCGTGAAAAGAATTGACGATAAGATTGAGATTGATGGTAAAAGTTACAATTTGAGGGATTTTTCCCGTATATATGTGATAGCATTTGGAAAGGCAAGTATTAAGATGTTTAAAGCAATTTCAGAAATTGTCAAAGTTGACAGTGGAGTTGTTGTAAGCAATGCATTTTCCGATTTTGAATTGTCTAATGTGAGATTTATAAAAGGTGGACATCCTATACCTGATGAAAAAAGTGTTGAGGCGGGAGAGGAAATTCTAAGACTCGCAAGAAACACAAGTGAATCTGATTTGACTTTTGTACTTATATCCGGTGGTGGCTCAGCTCTTGTTGAAAGTCCTTTGATCGAGTTATCAAGACTTCAGGAATTAACCAAGTTGCTTATGAAGAAAGGAGCAGATATTAATGAACTAAATGCAGTAAGAAAGCATCTTTCAAGAATTAAAGGAGGAAAGCTACTAAAAAGTCTTAAGGGTACGGTTATTTCACTTATCATTTCTGATGTAATTTTTGATCCTCTTGATGTCATTGCATCAGGTCCCACTTATTTTGATTCTTCAACTTTTGAGGATGCAGTTTCTATTTTGAGAAAATATAATCTTAACGATGAGTTTGATGATGTTGTAAAAATTTTTGAGGAGGGTTTAAGAGGCAATATTGAAGAAACTCTTAAGCCCGGCGAGAAATTATTATGCGCATTTGAGAATCACATTATTGCTTCAAATTACATTGCAAATAAAGCACTGCTTGAGTTTTTAAAAGAAAGTGGTATTAATACATTTTACCTTGGCCCTGGAATACATGGCATTGCCTCATCTGTTGCAAAGGCGATTGCAGGTATTGGAAGATCAATTGATTTAGGCTATATAGATATAAGAAAGCCTACTGCGATAGTTTTTGGCGGAGAAACAACTGTTGAAGTTAAAGGGAATGGTATTGGTGGAAGAAACTCTGAATTAACACTATATATTGCAAAACATCTTGAGCGGACAAACTTTGTATTTGCGTCAATTGGAACAGACGGGATAGACGGAGTGAGTCCTGCAGCCGGTGCTATAGCAGATTCGCAAACTTTGGAAAAAGCAAAAAGACTAAATTTAGATATCAATATGTATCTTGAAAATAATGATTCTTTTACTTTTTTTGATAAACTTGGTGATGCAATTATTACTGGACCAACTGGTACAAATGTTGCAGATATTTCAGTGCTTTTGATCTTTTAAATAAGTAAAGGCCACATATGTGGCCTTTACAATATTATCCAAATATTAGTGAAAGAATTAATACTCCTATCATTGCACCAATACCTGTAACAAGGGATCCTGCTGTTTGAAGTTTATATGCTTGTCCTACATCCATATCTGAGAAGTTTGCGACAACCCAGAAGTAGGAGTCATTTGCATGAGATACAATCATTGAACCAGCACCAATTGCAAGAACAACCAATGCTTTTTGAGGTGTTGTAGTGTAACCAAGTGAGGGGAGCATGGGGGCAAGAATAGATGAGGTAGTAATTAAAGAAACTGTTGAAGATCCCTGTGCTGTTTTAATTGCTGCGGCAATTACAAAAGGAAGGAAAAGTCCCATACGAAACTTTGCAAGTTCTGTTCCTAAAAAGTTTCCTACTCCACTTGCTCTTAAGACACTTCCCAAGGATCCACCTGCAGCAGTAATAACAAGGATTATAGCAGAAGTCTTAATTGCTTCTCCAATCCATCCATCGAATACTTGTTTTTTTCCATTTCGTGAGTGTTGATGCAATAAACACACCTATAAGTAATGCAATGTTTGGATTTCCAAGAAAAACAAAAAGTTGCTTCCAAAACCCTGTTCCAAAAGGATTTGAAGGGAATGATGCAATTGAGTTTAAGGCAATAAGAATGAGTGGAAGAACTATTGGTAAAAATGACATAAAGGGACTTGGGAGTTGTCCAAAACTCTGTTTGAGTTCTTTAAAAGTCCTTCCATGACCTGGATCAATCCAGATATTTTTGCCGACTTTAACTGCATAAAGCCAACCAGCAATCGTTGCAGGAATTGAAGCTAACAAACCTAAAAGAATTACAATTCCAAGGTCTACTCCAATGTTTCCTGCCGCAGCAACTGGTCCTGGTGTTGGCGGAACAAGACAATGTGTTGAATATAGGCCCATGCTAAGTGCAGTGCCCATAACTGCAAGTGAAATTCCTGAGGCCTCTGCAAGGCTTCTATTAAGTGCTTGTAGAATTACGAATCCTGAATCACAAAAAACAGGAATCGAAACTATATAACCGGCTATAGCCATTGCAAGTGGAGCATTATAGGTTCCAACAATTTTTAGAACAGTTTCAGCCATGACAATTGCAGCTCCGGTCTTCTCTAAGAAATATCCAAGGATTGTCCCGAGCACAATTACAATACCAATGCTTGTAAGGGTACTGCCAAATCCACCAGTAATTAAATTTATAACACCTGTGATTGTTTGATTGTCTTTTTTTACATCAAGAAGCGGTGGTGTTCCTGTGAAAACAAAAGAGAGAATTCCATAGATAAGTGCTGCAAGTAAAAGTACTAAAAATGCATTTACCCTTAGCTTTGCTGTCATGTAAACAATAAATGCAATTACCAAAATTAATAAAACTGTCTGAATTAACCCTGAGGACATTTTACACCTCCTTTAATATGTTTTTTTGTTTTCGATAACAATCTTAAAAGTTTTTATAAAAGTTTGTTCTGTTATCACCTCCTTTTATTCTCTTTCTTAAATTGTAAAAAATTTTTTCATTTCAAGAATATTGTCATCTTTTTTTGATCTTTTTGGAATTGTCATATTAAAGCCCCAAATTTACAAAAATTTTAGTGCAATTCCTTTTACTAAAAATGCTTTAATTATGGGTTTTAACTAATCAAAGAGAAAATACTTTTATTAGATTTATAATAAATTGCTTTAGTTGGGAACTTATAGAATTTTTATAATTTTTCTTTTTAAAGGTGTAAAATATTCATTGGAGGCTTTTATGGAAAATTTTATAGGTACTTCAGGTTATTATTATCAAGGTTGGATAGGTGAATTTTATCCTGAGGGAATGAATTCAAAGGATTTTTTTGAATACTATGAGCGCTTTTTCAATACAGTTGAACTTAACTCAACTTTCTATCATATGCCTCGGAAAAATACAATGAAAAGTCTTAAAAGAAAACTTAAAGAAGACTTTCTTGTAAGTGTAAAACTCAATAGGACAATCACACATGTAAAAAGACTCAAAGATGTTAAGGATTTATTTCAAATGTTTTTTGAAAGTGTCCTTGAATTGGAGAAAAATTTAGGTGTTGTGCTTGTTCAACTTCCACCTTCTCTTAAAAGAAATGACGAACTCTTGTATTCATTTATAGAAATACTTCCAAAGAACGTAAAATTTGCAATAGAATTTCGCCACAAAACATGGCTTGATGATAATGTTTTTCAAATACTTAGAAATAACAATATTGCGTTTGTTGTTACTCATGGAGATAATTATCCGTTGTGCAAAATTGATACAGCAAATTTTGCATACATAAGGCTTCATGGTCCAAAGGAACTGTATGCCTCTTCCTATTCGAGTGAGGAACTTAAAGAGTGGGCAAACCATATAAGATCCCTAAACAAAAAGGGTTTAAGTGCTTTTGTGTATTTCAATAACGATTTTTATTGCTATGCAGTAAAAAATGCCCTTACCTTGAAAAAATTGCTCTCCTGAATTATAATCTTTCATTATGAAAAGTAGAAAAATATTCTCAATAGTTTTACTTATATTTTCAACGCTTATTTGGGGTTCAACTTTTACGCTTGTTAAATCGATACTTAGATTTATAACTGATTTTCAACTGCTCTTCCTTCGTTTCGGTTTTGCAAGCATCTTAAGTGTTTTTGTGGTAATCAAGTATAGAAAATTACTAAAAAATCCCAAGATATTTTTATTTCTTTTTGCGTTAGGGGTTTCTCTTTTTATTGCATATACTTTTCAAACTGCTGGACTAAAATACACAACGCCTACAAAGAGCGCTTTTATAACTGGTCTTTATATAGTTTTTACTCCTGTATTTTCCGCAATGTATCTTAAGGAAAAGCCGAGAAATTTTGAGATTATTGCTTTGATTTTATCTTTCATTGGGCTTTTGTATTTATCACAAATTAATCTAAGAAGTCTTGGCTCTATTAATTTTGGCGATATCTTAACTTTGTTATGCGCGATTTCTTTTGCTTTTCAGATTGTTCTTACAGAGAAGCTTGTTAAAGATTTGCCAAGTTTACTTGTAACTTCATTTCAGATGGTTGTTTCGTTTATATTGTCTATTCCATTTGCCTTTCTAAATAGTACCTTTAATTTAAACACTTTCGTTTTTATTTCGACTTTGTTTTTGGGTGTTGTTGCAAGTTTCTTTGCGATTCAAACGGAGTCTTTTGCATTAAAATATATCGATTCAACTGAAGCTTCTCTTATTTTTATCCTTGAACCAGTATTTGCATATTTGTTTTCCTTCTTTATTTTGGGGGAAAAGCTTAATGTCTATGGAATTATTGGTTCTATATTGATTTTAACATCAATGTTTATAATTGCTATTTATAATAGAGAATAAGTGGAACAAGCATTTCGTCTTCTGTAAGATTTCCGTGCTTTCCTAAGAGGCTTACTTCGCTTTCTTCCGAAATGAATTCTATACACGAATTATCTTTGAAGATTATTACATAATCTCCAACGCGCTCATCAAAGTTAATAGTTTCTCCAAAAAGTCCAAGATTAAATGCCTCTTCTTTGGTTACAGCAACAATATTTTCAAACTTTTCGAAAAATTCTTTTTTTAATTTTCCGTTTGTGTAAATATAAGGTGCTCTTACATCTGAAGCTGGTAAAAGAATATTTGAAGAACCTGGCTCATCTCTTAGTTTGATAACTTTTCCTTTTGATGTATCAATCTGTCCGTGATCAGCTGTAATTATAAGAAGTGTATCATTATCAATTTTTTCAAGAAGCATCTTTAAGAAGTAATCGATGAATTTTATTTCAGAAATCACCGTTTGAGAAAAAGGGCTATAGTGGTGGGAAAGCGCATCAATACTCCACCAATAAGCATTAATAAATACAGTATCGAGTGTAAGCAACTCTAAAATCTTATTATATAAGTCAGAGAGTGTCAAGTAACCAATTTCTTTTGTCCCTCTATATACTGCTTTATCAAAGGTACTTGAAAGATAATCAGATCTTACAATTGAATAATTTTGTATCCTATAGTCATTTAATATTTCAAAAATTGTCTTAATTGGGATGAACCAACTTTCATCAAATTTTATTGGGCAATTTTTATTCACGGAAAGCTTTTGGAAAAGAGGGTTAATAAGATTTCCAAATTCTTTTGCATAGAACCTATATCCCAGTGCGCCATGTATTCCGGGAGTACTTAAAGTGTATATAGAAGGCAATGCTGTTGCAGTTGTGGAAGGAAATGTTGAAGTAATAACTGTGTATAGGCCGTTATTAATCATTTCTTCAAAGGATTCAAGCAAGACTTTATTCCTTACGAAATTAAGAAGATTAAATCCAAGTGCATCGATGAGCAAGAGAACAACTTTTTTCTTTTTAGGAATTTCCAAAGATTGAATTACAGAAAGTTTTTCAAAGTTATTTTGAATTTCATAGTTTTCAAGAATAAAACTTCCTATATTTGAGATATTAAGGCCATTATATATTGGTGTGATAAGACCATTAATTTTTGACTTCTTTTTTATCTCTTCGATCGTATCAATAAACATAATTAATTAGATGGCGGAGGGGATAGGATTCGAACCTACGAGGCTCATCGCCTGCCGCATTTCAAGTGCGGTGCCATCGACCACTCGGCCACCCCTCCACTTCTATTTCCTTGTTATTTTATCAATTTCCATGTATTTTTGCAATACCTTGGGGATAGTTATACTTCCGTCTTCATTCTGATAATTTTCAAGTATTGCAGCCATAGTACGTCCAACGGCAAGCCCTGAACCATTTAGCGTATGAACGAATTTTAAATCTCCATCTTTTGTTTTATATCTTATGTTTGCTCTTCTTGCCTGAAAATCTTCAAAATTGCTTACTGAAGATATTTCAACATATTTTTCTTGTGCTCCCATATAAACTTCTGGATCAAATTTCATCGCAGCTGTGAATCCAAGATCTCCTGTGCACATCATCTTGATTTGATAGGGAAGTTCTAAGGCTCTTAAAATATCTTCTGCGTTATCGAGGAGCTCGTATAGATTTTTGTAAGAGTCTTCAGGTTTTGTAAATCTAACCATTTCAACTTTATTAAATTGATGTACCCTTATAATTCCTCTTGTATCTTTTCCAGCAGCGCCTGCCTCTTTTCTAAAACAGGCAGTATATGCAACATACTTAATTGGTAGATCTTCTTCATTCAAGATTTCATCTCGGTGCAAATTAGTTACAGGAACTTCCGCTGTAGGATCAAGATATAATTCTTCTCCTTCAATTTTGTACATATCTTCTACAAATTTTGGTAACTGCCCAGTTCCAATCATTGAATCTCTATTAATTAAAAATGGGGGAAAGACTTCTTTGTATCCATGATGTTCTACGTGGTAATCAATCATAAAGGATATCAATGCCCTTTCTAATTTTGCGCCTAATCCTGTCAATACATAGAACCTTGAGCCAGAAATTTTTACTGCTCTTTTAAAATCTATTAAACCTAATTCTTCTGCAATTTCCCAGTGTGGTTTAGGGGTAAAACTAAACTCTCTAATTCTTCCTTCCTTTCTTAAGACTAAGTTTTCTGTTTCATCTTTACCAACAGGAACTGAAGGGTGCGGGAGATTTGGTATGCTTAAGAGTATATCTTTATAGGTTTTCTCAACACCTTCAAGTTCTTTTTCTATTTGATCTATCTTATCACCTAATTTACGGACTTCTGCACGGATATCATCTACGTTTTCTCCCTGTTTTAATTTTTTTCCAATACTTTCTGAGAGTTCTTTTCTTGTGTGTCTCAAATTATCGATTTCCTTTATGAGTTCTCTTCTTTTTTTATCAATTTCAAGGAATTTATCTACTAGATTTGGATCGGATCCCTTGTTTTTAATTCCTTCTTTTACAAACTCTGGTTTTTCTCTTATCAAATTCGGATCAAGCATTTTAGCCTCCTATGGATTTATTGTAATTGTTTTTTCTCCATATGCAATAACATTTCCATTTGAATCCTTTAAGTATGCTTCAATTTTCATATCACCTGTTCTAAGCGCAAGAATGGAGTAGTTATAAGTTCCGCTTTGATCATTTGTAAGATTTGCAATAGGTAAATTATCAACAATAAGAGTTAATGTTTTGTTATTTAAGTCAAATTGAGATGCATTAACTGAAATATTGACGGGATCGCCAACCTTATATGTATCTTTATCTGTTAAAACAAGCAAATTCTGTGTAATAAATTCATATCTTGGGTCATATTGCGTTGGTTCAGTTCCTTTTACAAACGCTCTTTCTTCTGTAAGATCCAAAGGGCATGTGGGGGGTGCAAGAAGTCCCGAATCTTTAACAACCCTTACAACAACAAATCCAAGGTCACGTATATCTGTTGGTGGTAAAAATCCATTGTGGTATGCGTATTTTATTATTGTGGTTCCATCAGCTGGTTTGTCTGTTAAATAACCCGTATCGTTGTATGCATTTTTAAATGTAAGATTTTGAGGTTGAGGAAAATTGTTTTTAGGAAAATATTTCATTGCAGTAAGCATAAATTTCTTCCAGATCATGGCAGGAAACCTTGCACCTGCATTCATTACATCGGGGAATGTAACTTCATCTGAATCAGGTCCTACCCATACACTTACAGAAATATTAGGTGTATATCCGTCAAACCACGCGTCTCTCCAATTGTCAGTACTCCCCGTTTTACCTGCCGATGGAAGACCGTTTATTTTTGCATTTGATTTATGAGCCATTACATAACTAAAAATGTTGTTCATAATGTATGCAACATCTTCTGGAATTGCTCTGTAGGATTGATCCTGGTGTTCGTAAAGAACTCTTCCGTCTGCTGAAAGTATCTTTGTTACAATATAAGGCTCATGGTAAATTCCTCCATTTCCCAAAGTTGCATATGCATTTGCCATCTCGAGTTGTTTTACCTCAAAACTTCCAATTGCAATTGAAGGATAAGAATTTAGTGGTGTTGTTATCCCAAATTTTCTTGCTGTGAGTATTACTCTATCAAGACCAACACTAAGCGCAGTTTTTACTGCAGCAACGTTTGAGGACTCATTTAGAGCATCTCTTACACTTAAATACCCAAAGTATCTTCCTTCCCATTCATGAGGTGTCCAGTTATCAATGGAATAGTTTTCTGAAAGAATTATGGAGGATGGTGTGATAGAGCCATAGAGGATTGCAGAAGTATAGTCAAATATCTTAAAGGAAGATCCTGGTTGTTTTAATGCAACAGTTCTATTAAATTTGGTATTTTCGTAATCTCTTCCTCCAACCATTGCAAGTATTGCACCTGTATTAGCATCAACTGCAGTAAGTGCTGCTTGAGGTTGTATCACTCCTTTTGAGTCTTTTTTTCCTTTTGGAAATATATTGCCTTTTTCTGCATTAGTTAAAACTTCATCTATTGCTTGTGTTGCTGCCTTTTGTAGTTCCGGGATTATGGTTGTGTAAATCTTTAACCCGCCTGCATACAACATGGTTGAACCAAATTTTGATGCAACAAAATCTTTAACATAGTCAATTACATAACCCATATTATCTTTTTCAATAACTTTATTTGTTAGTTTAATCTGTTCATTAATTGCTTGATTATATTCTTCTTGGGTTATTATTCCGTAAAAGAGCATTTTGTCGAGGACTTCTTTTTGTGCTGCTTTTGCATAGTCAAAATTAGCGTAAGGGTTGTATTCGGAAGGTGCCTGTATAATTCCTGCAAGCATTGCTGCTTCTGCAAGATCAAGATCTTTTGCGTGTTTACCAAAGTAAGTTAAGGCAGCCTGTTCAATGCCATATGCACCCGAACCAAAATAAACTTGATTAAGGTACATTTCCAGGATTTGGTCCTTTGTAAATCTTTTTTCGAGTTCTATTGCAAGTAAAGCTTCTTTAACTTTTCTGTCTATGGTTCTTTCTTGCGTTAAAAACATAGTTCTTGCAAGTTGTTGAGTAATTGTGCTTGCACCTTCAATTGTTCTTCCGCCACTTATTAATGCAACATAAATTGCTCTTAGAATGCCTTTGTAATCAAGTGCTCCGTGCTCATAAAAGCGCTTGTCTTCTTGTGCAAGTACAGCTTTTATAGCTATAGGCGAAATTTCACTAAGCTTCACATATATTCTATTTTCCGTTGCATAAACATTTGTTATTAAATTTCCTTTGTAGTCGAATATTTGAGATGCTTGGTCTGGAGAGAAAGAATATATATCAATATTAGGAAGGTCTTTTTTCGCTTTATTTATATAAAATGCAAAAATACTTCCACCAATTATCCCAACAATCAATACAAAAACAAGAAGTGTAACTATAATTGCTTTAAATATGGATTTTTTCTTTTTCTTGTTTTTATTTAGTTCTTCCATTTTAATCACCTGCCCCTTTAAACATTAGGTAAAACAATAAGCCAATTAATCCTTCAAGAAAGAGCAAGACTCTGTATAGTGGAGGCAATTTCTCTTTTCTTAAGAGGATGTTTGTAAGAATCCCTGTAACAAACCAAATCGAAATTATAACTATAATCATTCTCATTATTTATACGCCTCCTTGATGAAGTATTTTCCTAATCCTGTTGCTTTTATTTCACCATTTTTATCTTTAATTTCACCGTATGCTTGAAAGATATTATGTTTTGTCTCTTTTGGATATCCATAAGCAAATAGTTTCTCGTTTATGAGGCAGTGTTTAAGGTATTTTACATTAAGTTCCACAGTGTAGAGGATATAGCCTTCAAGAAATTTTACATTCACCATCATATCGTCAAGAATTGCAGCTATGATACCGCCGTGTATAATACCTGGATATCCTTCATAATTCTTGTCCAATGAGAATTCTGCATATGTAAATCCATCTTTTAACTTTATATCCAATTTTAAACCCTTAGGGTTTTCTTTGTCACATACAAAACAATTGAAGCTCATCTTACCTTCTCAAGGGGTGCATAGCGTAGGTCTAAGTTTTTAACTCCAATTTTTAAAAATTCAATAGTTGCATAAGGAATGTCTCCCTCAAAAGCTACATCTAAAACTTTACCTAAGCCCCAAACTCTATGAAGCACCATATCGCCTTTTCTAATTGCGAATGTGTGCTGTTCTTCTTTCTCTTTATTGTACTCGAAAATTTCCATTTCTTGCAAAAATCTCGAAGTTTTTGTTGGATTAAGACTCCCGAATTTCGACCTTCTTAATGCATAAATTAAGAAAAGTTGTTCCTTTGCTCTTGTTATACCAACATAACACAATCTTCTCTCTTCTTCAATATCTTTTGTTGTTTCGAGAGATCTAAAATGAGGCAATAAACCTTCTTCAAGACCAACAAGAAATACTACAGGAAATTCAAGTCCTTTTGCTGCGTGAAGCGTCATTAAGGAAACTCGATCATCTTCTTTTGATTCATCTATGCTTGTTATAAGGGAAATTTGTGTGAGTAGTGTAGAAAGATTTGCATCTTCTGTTTCTCTTGTAAAATTAATTACCATATTTTCAAATTCTTTTACGTTTCCGATCCTTTCGTCGCTTTCTTCCTTAAATTTTTCTTGAAGGTATTTTATATATTTTGTTTTTGAAACTACTTCCTCAACAAAACGCGGTAGAGGCAACGTTAAAGATAATTCTTGTAATTCTTTTATTAGCTCGTAGAATTCTTTTAAAGGTTTTGATTCTTTTATCTTAAGATAATCTTCAATGCTCTCGAAAAGAGACTTTTCATTCTCACCTGAAATTTTTTCTAATTCTTCGATGGTTTTTTCTCCAATTTTTCTTGGCGGAATGTTAACTATTCTTTTGAAACTAATATTATCATTTGGGTTGTTTACAATTGTAAGATATGCAATAATGTCTTTAATTTCTGCTCTTCCGTAGAATTTTTGGCCTCCTATTACCTGATATGGAATTCCCTCTTGGATAAGGTATTCTTCGAAGGCTCTTGACTGGAAATTTGTCCTATAAAGAACTGCAAAATCTTTGTTTCTGTAGTCTTTTTCTTCTTTTAAAGTTTTTATTTTATTCACTACAAATCTAGCTTCATCCAGCTCGTCAAGTGCTTCGTAAAAGCTAATTGCATTTTCAAGACTGATATCTGAAAAAAGCTCTTTCTCGGTCCTTCTTTTGTTGTGTTTAATGAGTTTATTTGCGATATTGAGAATTTCTTGTGGAGATCTGTAATTTTTTTCAAGTTTGACGACCTTTAAGTCTGGGAAATCCTCGTAGATTTTATCGATAAATTCTGAACTTGCCCCCCTAAATGAGTATATGCTTTGATCATCGTCACCAACAAGAGTAAATCGCCTTGTTTTTTCTGTTAATATCTTTATAAATTCGTATTGCATTCTGTTTACATCCTGATATTCATCTACAAGTATGTGTCTAAATTTTGCTTGGTAGTAATGTAAAATCTGTTCATTTTCTTGAAAAAGTTTGATTGTAAGCATTATAAGGTCATCAAAATCCAATGCATTATTAACTCTAAGAGTTTTTTCATATTTTTTGTAAACTTTTGAAACAACTTCTTCAAAGTAGTCGCGTGAAGAGAATTTGCTTGCATCAATGAGGTTCATTTTTGCTTTAGAAATATAATCTTTTATTTCGTTTGGATTGACATATTTTGGATCAAAGTTTAGATCTTTCATAATATCTTTTATAAGATTTACAGAGTCGTCTTCATCGAGGATTGTGAAATTTTCTTTGTATCCTAAAAATTTGGCTTCTTTTCTCAAAATTTTGGCACAGATTGAGTGAAATGTTCCTATAAAGAGATCTTTTATTTCCTCTCCTATGATATGCTCAGTTCTTTCTTTCATTTCCTTGGCTGCTTTATTTGTAAACGTTACTGCAAGAATTTGTGAAGGTCTTATATAAATTGAATCAATAAGATATGCAATCTTGTATGTGATTACCTTTGTTTTGCCAGAACCAGCACCAGCATATACAAGGAGTGGTCCTTCGATATATGTTACTGCCTCAAGTTGGGCAGGATTTAGTTCATTAAGATAATTTTCTTTCATAAGTTATATTATAGCAGGAATTATTAATAGGAGTATGATTATATAAGGAGCCAAGAATAGAAGGTTTGCTTTTGATATTTCAATTTCATAGGTTTTACTTATAGCCAAAATAAAAAGTATTATTTCCCAAATAATAAAAAAGATATTTAAAGTTTGTGAATATCCTATTTTTAAAAATGAAAATATGACATATATAAACCTTGAAAGCATTATTGGTGTTGATGCAAAGGCAAGGTTTTTCATAAGTTTTATGCCGTTGGTTTTTCCAAAAATAATTTGAGATAGCAATTCGTAAATTGAGGCAGAGAAAAGCGTTGATACAAAAGGAAGGCAAAGTGTTAAATACAAAAATTTGTAAGAGGTGACTGTAGCTTGAAGTGTTTTTATTAATTCATTTGTTAGTTCAGGCAAGACATTTTGAATAGAGCTTAATCCAAATTTTACAAGAACAACCGAATACAAATATAAAATAGTACCGTTTAATAATAAAAAGAGTAAAAAAGTAATTGTCTCTATTTCTTCCTCAAATGCTTTCTGCGGTGATTTTATGACTTTTATTATTCTTTCAATAAGCATTCTTTTCTCCTATTGATTAGTTTATCTTATATTCAAAAATTATTTGAGAGGGGTCTTTCATGTGTTGCAAGAAGTCTAAAGTTTCACCAAACAAACTTTGTAAAAATGATTTTTGGATTCTGTATTCTTTTACATCAATTGTCTCTAGATTTAAATCTTTTTTAAGTTCACTGATTGTATCATCCAAAGTTCCAATTTTGTCGACAAGTCCAAGTTTATAAGCTTTACTTCCAAGATATATTTGTCCTTGTGCCAGGTTTCTCAGATTAACTTCGTCTAGGTTGACTCTGTTTTCTTTTACAACATTCAAAAACTTTTCATACATCTCATTTACTATTTCTTCAAACATCTTTTTCTCATCATAAGTTAGTTCTCTATAAGGCGATCCAATATCTTTGAATTTTCCACTCTTGATAGTAATAATGTTGATTCCAACTTTCTTTAAAAGTTCTTCGTAATTTAGAAGGTTCATTATTACTCCAATACTTCCTGTCTCTGTTAAAGGTTCTGCAAATATTTTATCCGAAGACATGGCTATGTAGTATCCACCCGAAGCGCACACCTCTCCCATTGAAACATAAATTTTGATATTATTCTTTATTTTAAATTGCTTTATTAGATTATAAATTTGGTCAGTTTCATATACAGTGCCACCAGGACTTGAAATTCTTAGAATAATTCCCTTTGGTTTATTTTTGCGGAGTTCGCCAAATATTTTTTTAACATCACTCGAATTAAATGAATTTTGGCCAACTTCGCCAATAGTTCCTTCAAGATACACTACAGCAATAAAATTACCAGATTTAACAGTGATATTATTTTTGAAAGAAACAAGGTAAATAAACAAGACTATGAATAAAAATATTAAAATATCAAGTGTAATTTTTTTCTTCATCTTTTACTGCCTTTTGGATGATTTCAAGAATTTGATGCATTTTCAAATTTGTTTTAAAACCTGCCGCTTCTTTGTGTCCTCCCCCGCCAAATATTTCGGCAATTTTTCTAACATCAATGTTATTTTTGCTTCTCAAGCTTCCTTTAAACCCACCATCTTGGAGTTCTCTTATAAAAAGGATAATTTCGATGTCTTTTTGCTTTCTAAGGTAATCTACAATACCCTCAGTGTCGCTTTCTGTTGCGTTGTAATTTTTGAAATCTTCTTGTGTAATGTATGAAAAACCAATTTTATCGATAATTTCAAGGCGTAGAAGTGCAAGACCAAGAAGTTTTAGATGAGGCAAAGTTTCCATCTCATATACCATCCTTGAAATGTAATACGGTCTTGCCCCCATTATAACAAGTTCTCTTGCTATATTAAAGGCAGCTTCTGTTGTATTATTAAAGCGAAAAGATCCTGTATCTGCAAGAAGACCCGTATAAAGAGCCTCTGCTATGTCTCTATCTATTGGAAGATTTTCTTCTTTTATTAATTCAAAAACAAGGCAAGAAGTAGATGGATAACCGACTTTCACATATTTAACATGAGAGAAATTTTCATTGCTTATATGGTGGTCAATCCTTATTATTTTCTTGAAATTACTTAAATTGAAAGTAATTCCTTCGACCCTGTCAATATTAGGCGCATCAAGTAAAAGGAAAACATCTGTTTGTATTCTTTCATCAATTTTTTCGTTGATCTTTTCAAAATTCTTTAAGAAGGCAAAATGGTTTGGTATTTCTCCTGGCACGAAGTAGAAAACTTTCTTGCCCAATTTTTCAAGAGACATTCCTAATCCAAGAATTGAACCAATACCATCGCCATCTGCATTTATATGAGTCGTAAGGAAGAAAGATTTACTCTTCGAAATTATGTCTCCTATTTCTTTAAGTTCCTCCAACATCTTCTCCTTTTTCTTTCAATTCCTTTTCTACTTCGTCTAAAATTTCAAGAACTTTATTTCCCTTCTGTATTGATAAGTCAAAATGGAAATTTAGGAGTGGTACAAATTTCATGTTTTTGAGTCTGTGTGCAACGTCCCTTTGGATTCTTCTTGTTGCTTTAATAAGTTTTTGTTTTATTTCCTCCTCTTCGTTTTCATGTCCAATGATAGTGTAGAAAACTTTAGCGTATCTTAAATCCTCAGACATTTCTACATGTGTTATTGTAACGCTTTTAAGTAATGGGTCATCAAGAGAGTGCATGTAAGTAGAAACCTCTCTTAAAATAGCCGATTCAATTTTGTGCTTTCTTAATTCACTCATTTTGCCTACCTACCTTATACATTGAAATTATACTGACAAGTAATAATACGGCAAAAGGAATTAAATGCAAATTTAAATTGCCTCCATCTATAAACTTTACTTGAAGTGCAACATAAGTTGCAACTAAAATAATAATTATTCCAATTACATCACTTAAACTTATCTTTTTGATTGACATGATTGCAAAACCAATTGAAACAATAATGACTGCGGTTATGTAGTCAGAATGAAGGCCAAGTCCAAATATTAGTGCAAGTCCGATTCCAATAATAAGTAATCCTGCAAACATCTCAATTTGTCCGAAGTACTTCTTAATTGACTTAAACGCTTCAAAGAATTTATTGATTGCAAGAGCAGTTAGAACAAACGGAATTCCTAATCCCAAAGAGTAGAATGTGAGGAGAATTATGCCTTGAATTACTTGCGAATGTGTTCCAGCCATAATAAGAATCGTTCCTAGAATTGGTCCAACGCATGGAGTCCATCCGAAGCTGAAGGCAAATCCCATTAGAAATGCCTTAAGTAACGATGGAGTTGAGGCCTTTATGTTCATCTTTTTTTCATAGCTAAGAAAATTAAACCTAACAATTTGTGCAGTATGAAGCCCAAAAATGATTACAATTATTCCTGCAATAATTTCAAATAGTCTCTTATTTCTTGATAGGAATTTTCCTACAAATGTTGCAGTTGCACCAAGTAAAATAAAGACAAAGGAGAAACCCAATACAAAAGCAATTGAATTGAATAAAAGTTTCTTTGTATTTGTTGTTCCTCCTTTTAGTTCAATTAAAGTCTCTCCAGTTATGTAAGATATATACGCAGGTATTAGAGGAAGCACGCATGGTGAAACAAATGAAACAAAGCCTGCAATTATTGCTTGTAGTATTTCAGCAAGAGATAATGTCATAATTTACCTCCTATACAAGAAGAGTAGATAGGATTCCTGTTAAGAATATACCATCAAATGTCCCTGCACCTCCTATGCTTACAACTGGTGCACCCAATTCGAATACTTTGTTCAAATTAAGAATGTCTGCGCCTATAAGAGTCCCAAGTGTCCCACTAATATAGGCAACAATCGGCGCGTAATGTCTTGAAAGAATTAACGCAACAATTGCTGTTATGATGGGAGGAATAAAGAATGGAACAGCAATTCCAATACCTCTAACAGGCTTTGCAAATGAATGCACAACGAGTGAAACAATCACAATACCAACAATTGTAATAAGTGCAACGTCTATTTTTCCAACAGAAAGGATTCTAAAGAATTCGTATATTGAGATAGCTATAGGAATAATCGCTCCACCCAAATTTATTGCTACAATTGTTGTTTGCTCTGTTACAAATGGAATTCTATACGGAACACCATAAAAGTAGACTACCTTTTCTTGGACAATTGGGTTTTGTGTTGTTATTTTACTTATTGGGATATTTATTGCACTTCCAAAAAGTGATAAAAGAAAAACAAGCGTTCCTGTTATTGGACTGAACCCAAGCCTTGAAAAGGCATCAACAATTCCACCAGCAAAAAGAAAAAATAAAATTGGATAAATTAGCAAGAACAGGAAAAACAAAATAATTAACATTGTAAGTTCAAAAGGAAAATAAATATAGTCTTTATTGTTCATTTTTACCTCCTATTTAATTCTATTATATTATAGCATTTTTTAAAATTTGTTTTTTTGTATAATTGAACTATGGAAAATGTGTTGCTTTTGTTTGATCGCTTAAAAGTGTTCTTTGCTTTTGTATTTTTTATTTTCGGTGCAGTTATCGGATCGTTTCTAAATGTTGTAATATATAGACTTCCTCGCCATGAATCTCTTATTTTTCCTCAATCACACTGTCCTAAATGTGGACACAAATTATCAACTCTCGATTTAGTTCCTATTGTTAGTTATATTGCTTTAAAGGGTAAGTGTAGATACTGTGGTGCAAAGATTTCTCCTATTTATCCAATTGTAGAATCTTTAACGGGGATTTTATTTGTTTTAACTTATTTGAAATTTGGTTTTTCGTTGCTTACCTTAAAATACATAATTTTTATTTCTTTTCTTATAATTGTATCTTTTATTGACTTATTTGAGGGTGTGGTTTTTGACTCAGTGGTGATACCTGCCACTATTATTGGTTTAGTATTTGGCATATTTACAAATTTTAAAGACACGATTTTTGGTATTGTTTTTTATGCAGTTTTATTCTTTCTTATAATTGTAATATCGAAATTATTTTACAAAGAAGGAGGAATGGGCGAAGGAGATTTAACATCAGGAATTATGATAGGAGCGTTTCTTGGATTTAAATTTGGCATAATTGCCTTTATTCTTTCTTTTGTAATTGGTGCAGTTGCTGGGATTTTTATAATGCTTATTAGCAAGAAGGGTGGAAAAACTGAAATTCCATTTGTCCCCTATATGGCTATTGCATCTCTTTTGACAATATTTTTTGGTAATTATATTGTTGCTTTTTATTTAAATTTGTTTTAGAATGTTTTTAAGGAGGTAAATATGGGTCTTTTTGCAAAAAGTAAAACGCCTATTATTGGTGTGGACCTGGGATCGGGTTATATTAAAATAGCACAGTTTGAGAGAAAAGGAAACGATCTTAAACTCGTTAATTTTGGAGTTCTTGATACTCCAGAGGGGGCTATTGTCGAAGGCAGAATTGAAAAACCTGAAGAAATAAGAGAGGTTATAAAACAACTCTTGTCTATTTATTCTTTCATTGGAAACAGAGTTGCAACTAACGTTTCCGGAAAACTTGTAACTGTCAAAGAACTTATAATGGATGATCTTCCTCCACAGGAGCTAAATGAAGCAATAAAATGGGAAGTTGAAAAAATTCTTCCAGCACCAATCGATAAAATGGCTTTTGATTACCAGGTTTTGAGTAAAGTAAAGGAAGGAAATGCAGAGAAGCTATACATACTTTTTGCAGCAGCTCCAATTGAAGTTGTCGAAACGACAGCACAGCTTTTTAAGAGCCTCAATCTTGATCTTGTTTCAATAGAAGTTGAAGCTTTTTCTGTTTTAAGGCTTTTAAGATTCCTTGGTGAGTTTGCGGGAGACCCAGAAAGAGTAATTGCTGCAATTAACATTGGACATAGTTATACTTCAATTAACATGGTGGATAAAGGGCTTGTGAGGTTTTCAAGAATAATTCCCTGGGGTGGAAAGAGATTGACGGATAAGATAGCATATTATTTTGGAATCGATTCAAACCTTGCAGAGAACAAAAAACATGAAGAATTAGATTTATCAAACAAGGATTCTCAAATATTTAAGGCGGTTGAAGAAGATTTAAACGAGCTATCACTTGAGATAAGAAGATCCATAAGTTACTACTTTGCAAAGTACAACGAAGGAAAGGTCTCTGAGGTTACGATAATTTTAGAAGGTGGGACTGCTAACACTAAGAATATAGATCAGTATTTAGAGGAAACTACCGGTTTTCCTTCTGTTGTAAACAGGCTTTTTGCAGATATTGCAAAATATGACCCCAATCTATTTACTAAAGAGTATCTGTATGAAATGGCTCCAATGTTTGCTGTTGCAACAGGGCTTGCATTAAAGGAACATCAGATAACAAAGAAAAAAGAGAAAGCGAAGAAAAAGTGAGGTGGGTTTATGGAGGTTACAGATTTTTATGAGATTGACATAAATCTTCTTCCACGAAGGAAAAAGATTAAACGTGCTATTGATAAGGAAACAAGAACTATTATTAATGTAGGTATTGCATTTCTGATAATCCTTGCAATTATTTATGCAGGGCTCTATTACCAAATCTACACAAAGAATCAGTATCTTAATGACCTTAATACTCGTATTGCTTCTCTTAAAAAGGTTGAAGATACTTTAAATTTGAGGAACAAACTTGGAGACGATATATTCTATTACGAAACCACAATCGAGAAACTTGTTAACTCTCAAATAGATTTTAACAATCTACTTATTGATATAGCAACATCTATACCAAAAGAAACTGTTATAGAAAATTTGAATGTTGATACAGACAAAAAGCTTATTCAAATTACAGGACACACAACAGACCTACAACATCTTGCATGGACTGCAAATGGTCTTTCTCAAAATCCAAATATTTTTAATCTTACTGTGGACCAATACAATGTGCCCTATGTAAAAATCCCAAATTCGCCTAACTATACAACGTTTACAATTTCATTTCAATGGAAGGGGATGGGAAAATGAGAGAGGAAACCTTCAATAAGCCTCTGAGTCTTAATGTTAGCACAAAGTTGGTTGTTGCAATTATACTTTTTTTAGTAATATTGGTGTTATTCTATATGTATGTTGTTACTCCCAAGATAAACGAGATTAATGCTTTAAATGACCAAATTTCAAAGGCTGAAGAGCGTCTGAACCTCTTACTGCTTGCACAAGAAAAATTGAGTTCAATAGAAAGAGAGATAAATCTTTATAACGATAGACTTGTAGTTTTAAAGCAAATTCTCCCTCCCCAAAGCGATGAATTTCTTTTTGCAGAAGAATTTGTTGCAATTGCAAATAAAAGTGGTGGAAAAATCACAAGTTTAAATTTCGAAAAAAGCAATCAGCAACAGCAGAATGCTTTGCCTACCTTTACACTTTCTTATGAAGGTCCAAAATACGATAACATTCTATCTTTTAATAAACTTTTGAAGGATAATTACCCTCAGATTATAAATATTGTTCAACTTTCAATATCCAAACTTGTTGACCAATCAGGTTCTATAAAATATATCGCAAATGTTAAAGGCGTAATAAATCTTTCGCAAAGGAAGTGATGGCTATGGCAACGAAGGAAACTAAAACAAAAAGATCTTTCAAAATCTCAAAAGAAACCATTATTTTAGTAATTATTATACTTGTTATTTTTGCTGGGTGGAATCTTGTTCTGCCACATTTATTCAAAGTTGAAGAGGTTAAAAATGTGAGTTTGCCTCAGATAAAAAGAGGTGATGTTGAATTTATAAATAAGCAAATTGAAAATAGGACTCTTCAAGTACCAACTCTTATCCCGTCGGGCAATCAACTTGGAAAACAAAACCCATTTGAATAGGAGAAAGATATGCACAAATTGTTCGAAAAAATAGAAAATGCAAATGTTGATGCATTATTCATAAGCAAAATTCAAAATGTCCGATATGTAACCCATTTTACAGGAGAAGAGGGTTTTGCAATTGTAATTCCTCCAAAAATTTATTTACTTGTTGATTCTCGTTTTACAGAACAGGCTCATATTGAGGCAAAAGAAGATGTAGAGGTTATCGAATGGTCCGATTTAAAAGAGGCAATTAGTTCGATTTTAGCAAAGAATAAAGTGCATTTCCTTGCAATTGAGGAAGGAAGTTTAAAATTTTCTACATACAAGTTGCTTTCTCAATTGGGATTTCTTGTTCTCGTTGGGACATATGACTTTGTTGAAGAAATTAGAATGGTTAAAGAGAATTGGGAGCTTGAGAAAATTCGAACTGCATGTGATATTTCTTCAAAATCGTTTCTTGAAACACTAAAATTCATTAAAGAAGGCATTTCAGAACTTGATATAGCAGCCGAACTTGAGTATCGTTTCAAAAAGTTCGGTGGTGAAAAGCCATCCTTTGACACAATCATTGCATCAGGAGAAAGAGGTGCCTTGCCTCATGGTGTTGCCTCCAAAAAGATTATAAAGGCGCATGAGCCAATTGTTTTCGACTTTGGCGTTTTCTTCGAGGGTTTTGCATCAGATACAACGCGTGTCGTTTCTGTTGGTGAAGTCTCAAAAGAGGTTAAGGATGTTTATACAGTTCTTATGGAATCCCAGGAACTTGGAAAAAACACCGCAAGAGAAGGTGTCTTAGCTTCGAATGTTGACAAAACTGTTAGAGATTACCTTTCAAACAAAGGTTTGGGATCTTATTTTACACATGGTCTCGGACATGGTGTTGGGCTTGAGATTCATGAACTTCCTTACGTTAATGCACGTTCAAAGTATACGCTTTCAAAGAATATGGTCATAACAATTGAACCAGGATTGTATTTTCCAAATAAGTTTGGACTAAGACTTGAAGATACTGTGATTGTAAAAGAAGACTCAACAGAAAATCTTATAAATCTACCGCACGAAATAATTATTGTTTAAATATCTAAATTAATTTTTGAAAGTTCTTTTAACACAGCATAATCAGTTTGATCAATAAGCAGGGGTGTGATTGCGGCATACCCCTCTTTTACATATTTTGAATCAGTTCCTTCTTCGTATGGATCCTCAAGAACACCACCAATCCAGTAAAATTCTCTTCCGAACGGATCTTTACCGATAAAGACTCTATTTTTATATCTTCTCCTTGATAATTTTGCAAATTTTACACCTTTAATACTGCTTATATTCGGGAAATTGATGTTGAAATAAGTGTTTTTGGTTTTTATTATTTTTGAAAGTTTATCGATAATTTTTACAGAGGTACTTGCTGCTAATTCAAAATTTGGATTTTCAAAGTCATTTACGGAAATTGCAAAAGACAAAATATTGTTAATTGCCCCTTCTCTTGCTCCTGCAACTGTACCTGAATATATAATGTCATCTCCGAGATTTGGTCCTTTATTTATCCCTGAAACTACAATATCAATCTTTTCTTTTATAAAGACATCAATAGCAAGAAGCACACAATCAGCAGGAGTCCCTGATACCCTAAGTGAAAGCTTCTCACCAATTCCGAGCGGAAATTTTTCTGCACGAAGTGGTTTGTGAAGGGTTGTTGCATGACTTAGAGCGCTCTGTGGTTTTTGAGGTGCAACAATATAGATATTGCCAAGGTCCAGAAGATTTCTTGCAAGTGTTTTTAAACCTTCTGATTCAATGCTATCGTCATTCGTAATTAAAATGTTCATCATTTTTTCACACTATAATGATATACTTTTAATAGCAATTTTGCAAGGAGTTTAAAGTGGAAAACGAGATTGAGATGAATAGACCCACATGGGTTGAAGTAGATTTAGAAGCTATTAAGAATAACTTTTTGAGAATACAAGAAAAAGTCTCATCAAAAAGTGTAATTTGTGTTGTGAAAGCGGATGCTTATGGATTAGGAGCATCTAAAATTGCAAGCACCTTAGAAGAGGTAGGTGCGAGTGCCTTTGCGGTTGCATCAATGGAAGAAGCTTTATCCCTTAGAGACTCTCAAATTAAAAAACCTATTCTTGTTCTTGGTTATGTAGATACAAGAAACCTCCATCTTGCATCTCTCAATGAAATTCGTATAACTCTTTTTGATAAGGACTTTTTGAAGCGTATTAATGATTATAAGAACGAAACGCCATTAAAAATACATGTAAAAATTGATACAGGAATGCACAGGCTTGGAATTTCATTAACCGAATTACCTTCTGTATTTGAAGAATTAAATAAAATTAAGAATGTAATTGTTGAGGGTATTTACACTCATTTTGCATCTGCTGATTCAGATCCCGAATACACAAGATTCCAGATAAATCAATTCAATGAAGCGATTAAGTATTTAAAGGATAGGAATATGCTTCCGAAAATAGTTCATGCAGCAAATAGTGCGGCATTGCTTAACTTTGAAGAGGCTCACTATTCTGCTGTAAGGCCAGGAATTCTTCTATACGGAATTTCTCCCAATCCACAAACACTTCAGTTAGGGACAGATTTTAGAGAAGCTTTAGCAATAAAAACAAGGATTGTGAAAGTTACTCAGTATGGTAAGGGGGAAAGAATAAGTTATGGGGGTACTTACAAAACAGAAAAGGAATCCCTCATTGCAACGATTCCAATTGGGTATGCGGATTGTGTTCCGAGAAATCTTTCAAATAGAGGTTATGTACTTGTGAAGGGACTAAAGGCACCAATTGTGGGTAATATTACAATGGATATGATGATGATTGATGTGACTGGTTTCCCATATATACATCCGGGAAATGAGGTAGTTATTGTTGGAAGTCAAGGGCAAAACAGGATAACATTGGAAGAATTTGCAAGTCTATCAAAAACGATACCTTATGAAATTTTAACACGTCTCAACAAGCGAATTAAACGTATCTATAAATGACGATTTGAAAAAAATGCTTAATCTTATATACTTATTTAAGGAGGTTTAACTATGGAAATAACAATTACAGCAAAAGGTGTTGAAAAATTACCAGATTTTACTGAAGAAGAAATCAAGAAAAAAATTGGAAAGTTAGAAAAGTATTTTGATAACATTCAGCAGGCAAATGTAGTAATTAATAAAGTAAGAGGCATCTACGAAATGGAAGTAACAATATTTGCCTCTCAAAAGATAATAAGAGGTGTTGGAAAAGGTTCCTTAATTGACGAGGCTCTTGATAATGTTTTGGAAAAACTTGAGATTCAGGTAAAGAAGTTAAGTGACAGACTAAAAGGCGAGAAAAGAATTTCAAAAGAAGAGATCTTTGGAAGTGTAGAGGAAGAGGAAAGTGAATTTCCAAGAATCACTAAAGTAAAGACTTTTCCGGTAAAGCCAATGAGTTTAGAGGAAGCAATGCTTCAAATAGAGTTATTAGGACATGACTTCTTCATCTTTAGGGACGAAGAAACAAACGAAATTAATGTTTTATATAGAAGAAAGGATGGTAACTACGGTTTAATTAAACCGCAATAATAGATATGCTTTTAGACTTTTTAGATCCAGTAAAGAGAAACCTCAAAAGGTACTGGGATATAGTAAAAAAGATTAATGAGATTGAAGAGGATATTTCTTCCCTACAAAATGAAGATTTAGCTAACAAGACTTATGAGTTTAAAGAAAGACTTGCAAGGGGAGAAACGACTTCAGATCTTCTTGTTGAAGCCTTCGCTGTCGTTAGAGAGGTTGCAAAGCGTACCTTAGGAATGAGACATTTTGATGTTCAGATCCTTGGAGGACTTGTGCTATTCCATGGCGGTATTGCGGAAATGAAAACAGGTGAAGGTAAAACCCTTGTTGCAACCTTGCCATTGTATCTTAATGCTCTTGAAGGCCATGGCGGTCATCTTGTGACTGTTAATGATTATCTTGCTAAAAGAGACGCTCTTTGGATGGGTCCTATTTATAAGTTTTTAGGGCTTACAGTTGGTGTTATTCAGCACGAAGAAGCTTTCCTTGTTGATTGGGAAGACGAAGAAAAGTTTACGGTAAAACTTGTTCCATGTTCAAGAAGACAAGCATATTTAGCAGATATTACATATGGCACAAACAATGAATTCGGTTTCGATTACCTAAGAGATCATCTCGTTGTTTCAGAAGATGAAATGGTTCAGAGAGAGCTATACTATGCGATTGTCGATGAGGTTGATAGTATTCTCATAGATGAAGCGCGAACACCTTTAATTATTTCTGGTCCAGCAGAGGAATCTACTGAGATGTACTATGTTGCTAAAAAAGTTGCAGATAACCTCGTAAAAGATATTGACTATGAAACAGATGAGAAATTGAAAACCGCATCACTTACACAGGATGGAGTTAAAAAAATAGAAAAACTACTCCACATAGATAACTTATATGACGAACGCTTCGTTGATCTTGTAAAGCATATCAATCAAGCATTAAGGGCTAAAGAATTTTTCCATAGGGACGTTGATTACATCGTAAAAGATGGTGAAGTAATAATTGTTGATGAATTTACAGGACGACTAATGTTTGGTAGGCGTTATAGTGATGGTTTGCACCAAGCAATAGAAGCAAAAGAAGGTTTGAGAGTTCAAAGTGAAAATCAAACTCTTGCAACGATAACATTCCAAAATTATTTCAGAATGTATAAGAAACTTGCAGGTATGACCGGTACCGCACTAACTGAGGCAAGAGAATTTAAAGAAATTTATAACCTTGATGTATATGTTATTCCTACAAATAAGCCTGTTATAAGAATTGATCATCCCGATGTTGTATATAAAACCGAAGATGCAAAGTTTAGAGCAATTGTCAAAAAAATTGAGGAGCTTTATAAGAAAGGACAACCTGTACTTGTAGGAACTCGCTCTATAGAGAAGTCTGAACGTCTTTCAAAGATGCTTAAACGACTTAACATTCCTCACAATGTGTTAAATGCAAAATATCACGAGAAAGAAGCGGAGATTATAAAGGATGCAGGACAGTATAAGGCTGTGACAATCGCAACTAATATGGCTGGACGTGGTGTTGATATAAAGCTTGGTGAAGGAGTTGCAGAGTTAGGTGGACTTTTTGTACTTGGCACAGAGCGACACGAGGCAAGAAGAATTGATAACCAGTTAAGGGGACGATCAGGAAGACAGGGCGACCCTGGTGAGTCTCAGTTTTATCTTTCTTTGGAAGATGAATTAATGAGATTGTTTGGAGGAGATCAAGTAAAATCAATTTTGACAACGCTCAGAGTAGATGAAGATGAGCCTATTGAACATCCTCTGCTTTCGAGGATTATCGAAAACGCTCAAAAGAAAGTAGAAGCTTATAACTTTAGCATTAGAAAAAATCTTCTTGACTATGATAATGTCCTGGAAAAACAAAGAGAAGTAATCTATAAAGAGAGAGAAAAAATTTTGAAAGAACCTTCAATAAGAGATGAAATAATTGAAATGATAAAAGAGGTAGTTGCAACTACAGTTAATGCACACTATGTTACTGAGGAGCTTGACGATGAAAGAAAAGTTGAACTTGAAAAAGCATTAACAAACATTCTTGGGAGGAGTGTGAGACTTGGCGAAGTTTCTAATATAAAAAAGGATGAGTTAATTGAGCAAATTCAGGATCTTGCAGTTAAATTGTATGAAGAAAAAGAGACACGTTTTACTCCTGAAATAATGAGAAATGTTGAAAAATATCTTCTTCTAAGGAATATTGATTCCAACTGGAAGGATCACCTCTATGCAATGGATGAACTAAAGGAAGGTATCGGCCTTAGAGCATACGGCCAAAAGGATCCTCTTCTTGAATACCAAATTGAAAGTAGGGCACTTTTTGACGCAATGCTTGATAGAATAAAATACGATACTGTCTTTATGCTTTACCGAGTTGAACTTGCTCCAAAGGAAGAGAATAAAACCAAAAACGATAAAGTTGATAAAAAGAAGAAGAGATGATAACTGACGAAACAAAAAGACAAATACTGGAGACAATTGAAAAAATTGAAACTCTCCTCGATCCTGAGTGGCTTAAAGAGCATGAAGAGACCGTAAAAACATTAGAAAATAGGACCTTAGATAAAGATTTTTGGAAAAGTCCAGACTCTAAAGAAACGTTGAAACTTTTGTCTATGACAAAAAAAGAAATATCAAAATTCAGAGAACTTCAAACTCTAAAAAACGACTTGCAAACTTTACTTGAACTGTATGAAGAATCAGAAGAAAATCTTGATAAGGAAGCTCTGGAAGTTCTTGAAAATGCAAACAAGCTTGTAAGAGAATTTGAAATAGAGAGGTTCCTTAGTGAGCCATATGATGATTTGAATGCTTTTGTTTCATTTTCATCTGGTGCAGGCGGAGTTGATGCGCAGGATTGGACTTCAATGCTCCTAAAAATGTACTTGAGATTCTTTGAAAAAAAAGGTTTTGAGGCAAAAATAATTGATCAAACTGTAGGAGAAGAAGCAGGTATTAAAAGCGCTACTGTTTATGTTAAAGGCGAGTTTGCATATGGTCTTCTTAAAGGTGAATCTGGTGTGCACAGACTTGTGAGGATTTCTCCGTTTGATGCCAATAGGAGACGACATACTTCATTTGCGCTTGTTGAGGTTGTGCCTGATCTTGGGGAAGTTGAGGACATAGAAATAGATGAAAAGGATTTGAAGATAGAAATTTTTAGAGCAAGCGGTCATGGAGGGCAAAACGTCCAAAAGGTTGAAACAGCGGTAAGAATTACACATATCCCCACCGGAATCACTGCAACATGTCAGGATGAAAGATCTCAGTCTCAGAATAAGGCAATGGCAATGAAAATTCTTAAGTCAAGATTGATGGTTCTTGAAAAGAAGAAACAAGAAGAAACTTTAAAGGGTTTAAAGGGGACCTTTCGCTCGATTGAATGGGGAAACGAAATCCGCTCATATGTTCTTCAACCTTATAAACTTGTAAAGGATCACAGAACTGGGGTTGAAATAGGAAATGTGGATGAAGTGTTAGAAGGAGAACTTGATGAGTTTATCTGGGCTTACCTTAAGTCCAAGAAATAAAATTCTTCAAATTCTAAAAGAAGCTACTGGAATTTTTGTAGGTTCGCTTATATATGCCATTGCAATTGACGTTTTTATTCAACCGAATCACATTGCTCCTGGTGGTTTCATAGGTATTGCAATCATCTTAAACCACTATTTACCATTTTTAAAGGTTGGTATAACTGTTGTTTTAATGAATATTCCCCTTTTAATTTTAGGTCTTCGAAGGATTGGTTTAAAATTCTTCTTTGGGACTATTCTTGGAACAATCCTTTCTTCTATCTTAATTGATATTCTTGCACCATACTTGCCCTCATTTACAACTGACCCAATGCTTGCTGCTCTTTACGGTGGTTTTATTATGGGTGCAGGCATTGGTATTGTTTTTAGATTCTATGCCTCTACCGGTGGTACTGACCTTCTTGCACAACTTATTTATGATTTTACTGGTCTTCCTTTTGGTCAGGCCTTGATGGTTGTTGATGTTGTTATAATTGTAGCGTCGGGTTTTGTTTTTAAGGACATTAATGTTCCGCTTTATTCTATAATTGCTGAACTTATTTCTAACTATGCAATTGATCTTGCACAAGAAGGATTTTTATCTTATAAAGTTTTGTTTATAATCACAAGAAAAGGCGAGGATATTAAAAAGAGAATATTTGAGGAAATTGGAAGAGGTGTTACCGAGTTTGAAGTGAAAGGCGGTTATACTAAACAACTAAGAGATCTTCTCTTAGTTGCAGTGCTACATACAGAAGTTATGAAAGTAAAGAGGATTGTTGTCGAAACAGATCCAGAGTCATTTACGATTGTTGGAGACGCATCTGAAATCATTGGGCAGGGCTTTAAGTCTCCCAAGGAGAGGTTATGATAGAGTTAAAGAATGTCTCTAAGATTTACCCAAATGGAGCAGTTGCACTTGATAAAGTAAATTTAAAGTTTAATAAAGGTGATTTTGTTATCCTTATGGGAGAGTCGGGGGCAGGTAAGACTACACTTTTAAAGATAATAAGAGGCGATGAAGAGCCAACCGAAGGGCTTGTAACTTTTGAAAGTATTGATATTAGAAAATATAACAAAACAGACTTGAGAAGAAAAATTAGCTTTGCCTTTCAAGATTTAACTTTAATTGATGATAGAACTGTTTTTGACAATGTATCCTTGCCAATGCAGTTTAGAGGGATAAGTTTCAAAGACATTCATAACAAAGTTGAAACTGTTTTAAGTGAAGTTAAACTCAGAGAAAAGATGTATAAACTAGTGAAGGAATTGTCTTATGGAGAAAAACAGAGAGTTTCTATCGCAAGAGCTTTAATTGTTGAGCCGAATGTTTTATTACTGGATGAACCCACAGGCAATCTTGATGTAGACACGGCAAAGGCAGTTCTAAATTTTGTTGAAGTTTTAAATGAGAGAGGAACGACCGTTATAATGTCGACACACCATTTAATTGAATTTGGCAATAAGCCAAAAGGAATTATTAAAATTAAAAAAGGAAGGATAGTCGGAAAGGAATATGTATAGGCTATTTTATATATTGAGACATACATTATTGGTTTTGAAGGAAACTAAAAAAATTGCTATTGTAACGATTATCTCACTTTTAGTTGGTATGGTTGCGCTTGGATCAACTTATATAATTGGTAAAAAACTCTTTCAGAGCTCTCTCACATTGAAGGAAAAGGTGAGAATTGTTGTATTCTTTAAACAGAATTTAAATGGAGCTGATGTTGAGTCAACTATTTCAACGATAAACGCAATTGATGGTGTAAAAAGTGTCACTCTAACAACACCAGATCAAGCAAAAGAAGAGTTTATAAAAATTTTTCCTCAGTATCAGGGTATTTTGACAAGTTTAGGTAAAAATCCTCTTCCTTATTCTGCAACAGTTGAATTAAATGATATAAGTCTCGGAAAAAGAATTACAGATATTATTAAAGATTTGCAAACTGTTGATGTTGTTGTGTTTTCTCAAGATACCGCAAATAAAATAAACAATCTTATTAATGTAATTTATCTCATTTTTACATCTGTGATGCTTGCAGTCCTTGTTGAATTTATATTTACGGTTCAGAATACAACAACACTTTTACTTGATTATAGAAGAAATGATATAAGAGTGCTAAAGCTTATAGGAGCAGATGCGGTATTTACTTTTCTTCCTTTCTTGCTAATCGTTGTCTTCCTTAATTTGGTTGCTTGGGGTATATCGTATTATTTGATAGAGAAAGTTAATGAATTAAGCTCAGGGATTGTTCAGGGGATAATACCTTACGCAACTATTTCGGGAAATATTAACTTTAATATGTTGCTTTTTGTATTACTTATCTTTTCAATAGTTTCTTCGCTTATAGGAAGCATTATATCTATTTTAAGGTTTAGAAATGTTAAATGAAGCGAGGATATTTCATTTTAAAAAAATTGGTGCTAAGTTGTTAGTTTTAGTTTCTATATTAACTTTGCTTTTTAATGTTACTGTCGTTAAATCTGGCCTCGAAGAGGAGCAAAAAAAACTTGCTCAGTATAAGGCTCAACTTGAACAGATTAAGAAGAATATCGTAAGTATTGATCAATCTACAAGAGAGATTAATGCATTGGTCAATAATCTTTCAAGTGAGGTTTCATATCTTGAAGAAGAAATAAAGAAAACTCAGATAAAAATCGATGATCTTAACACACAAATTAAAGTAAAAGAACAGGAAATAAAAGATAAAGAAGCGGAAATTTCAAAAAGGCAAAAGGATCTCGAAGAGGCAATAAATCTTTCATATAAACTTACTGCAATTTCTCCTGTTGAACTTTTGTATGAAGGAAGTGATCCTGAATCTGTTTACAAAAGAATCACATACATAAGTTATATTTCTGATTATACCAGAAAGTTGATGGAACAAGCAGAAAAAGACAAGCTTCAACTTGAGAAATTTAAAAGTGATCTGTCAAAAGCAGAAAAAGAATATGAAGCAGTGTTAAAGGAGAAGCAGGAACAAGAGAACATACTACTTCAAGAAATTGATATGAAAAATAGGCTTCTTACAACACTCAAGGAAAAGAAGACATATCTTTTGTATAAACAGAGCGAACTTGAAGAAGAAATCAAAAAGGAAGAAGAACTAATTCAGAAACTAATAGAAGAGCAGAGGAAGAAAGGTATTTATTCTGGTACTTTTATTTGGCCTGCAAAAGGTCCAATAACATCAGAGTTTGGAATGAGGTTTCATCCAATTCTTCATATATGGAGATTGCACGACGGTATTGACATAGGGATTCCCACAGGTACGCCAATTAAAGCCGCAGCATCGGGAACTGTTATAGCAACGAAGTGGCTTGAAGGATACGGAAACGTTGTAATAATATCTCATGGACAGAACTTCTCGACCCTTTATGCACATTTGAAGAGTTTCGTTGTAAAAGAAGGTGAAGAAGTTAAACAAGGGCAAATTATTGCTTATTCTGATAACACAGGTTGGTCAACGGGTCCACACCTGCATTTTTCAATTTACAAGATTGATCCAATAACTGGAAAGTCAACACCTGTAAATCCTTTAGATTATTTGCCGTAATTATCTTATTACGGGGTATTTTATTTTCCTTCTTTCTGGAATAATGTTCCACCAAACCCAAATTATAAATTGTTTCATATAGCCTACCTCATCAAATCTACGTGTAGATGTGTATACCTTATCAGTCCAAAAATAGTAAAACTTACCAAACTTTTTTGCCTTCTTTATGAGAGTTAAATCTTCGTTAAACGTCAATGACTCGTCGAATTTTATTTTTTTGAATATATCTTTTCTCACTATTTGTATAGACATTGAACTTTGGCTTACCCATCGTCCAAAGTTATAGAAATTAAACCATGCTCTTGCTTTAAATGAATCATTTAATGGTCTAAGAGAGGTTGCTATTATTACAACATCTCTCATTTTTGTAATCAATTCGTTCAATTCTTTTAGAAAATCTTTTTCAAGATGTGTATCAGCATCAAGAAAGATCAGCCATTGAGCATTTGAATTTATCAAGCGTGCACCAAAATTTTTTGCAGCTGAGACTCCATTCTTTTCGAGTTTTGCAACCTGCATATCAAGTTTGGTCGTTTTTTTAAAATCATCAATTATTTCATTTGTTTTATCTTTCGAACCATTTTCAACTACAATTACTTCAAACTTATCTTTTGGATAGTTCAGATTTTCTAATTTGCTTAAGGTTTCGTATATGTAATCCTCTTCGTTATGAGCGGGAATGATAATTGAAAAATATAAATCATTTCCTAATCTTTTTATTTCCATCTCATTTTTCATTTCCTTAGATTATAAGTAAATTTTGTTTTAAAGAAAATTGACTATATTTTTATTTTTGATAAAATAATTTTATGCCATAAAATAAATTTAGGTAGATATTTAGTTTAGAGAGGTGAGGCATGCAAGATTCAGAAATTTATATGAAGCTTTTGAAGGAAGTTATTGATAACAAATACAGGCTAATACAAGTGCTTATTGAAGAAGGGCAAAAGTTATATAAGTTAAATCTAACCGTTTACAATCCGTTTTATGCGGCTGACTTTATTTACAAGGTCCAAGAATATCTTTTGAATAAGGAGAAGGAAAATAGAGAATAAAGTACTTCTTGCTGTAACTGGTGGGGTTGCAGCATACAAATCTCTTGAGGTTTTAAGGCTCCTTGTAAAGAAAGGTATAAAGGTTAAGGTAGTTATTACAAGGGGCGGAGAGAAATTTGTTACTCCTTTTTCTTTTCTTTCGCTCGGCGCAGAAGAAGTATATACAGATAACGATCAATTTTCTGTTATTAATGGATCATCAATACATCTTGTGCTATCAAGGTGGGCGGATCTAATTGTTGTTGTTCCTGCAACTGCTGATTTTATTTCAAAAGTTGCCTCAGGAATTTCAGATAGTTTACTTTTGACAACGCTTCTTGCCTCAAGAAAACCTACTCTTATTGCTCCTTCTATGAACGAAAACATGCTTCTACATCCTGCAACTCAGAAGAACATTGAGATACTTAAAACATTTGGTTATAAAATTTTAGAGCCAGATGAAGGTTTTTTAGCAGATCTTGAAAAAGGTAAAGGTCGCCTTAAAGAACCAGACGAAATTTTTGAAGAGATTCTTGTTGAACTATCGCCTAAGAAATTACAGGGATTAAAGGTGCTCGTAACAAGTGGCTCAACGAGAGAATATATTGATCCAGTTAGATTTATAACTAATGGTTCGTCTGGAAAAATGGGTATCGCCTTTGCAAAAGTGGCAAGAAGATTAGGTGCAGATGTCACGCTAATTGTTGCACATACTTCTCAGAAATTGCCTTTCGGAATGAAAATTGTAAGAGTCGATACAACAGAAGATCTCTACAATGCGGTTGGTAACGAAGTAAGAAATTGCGATTTGTTTGTAATGGCGGCAGCACCATCTGATTACAAACCAAAAGAGTCGAAGCCTAATAAACTTCCGAAATTCAACAATCTTACATTAGAACTTATTGCAACTGTTGATGTCCTCAAGGAAGCCTCAAAATATAAAGATAACAAAATATTTGTAGGATTTGCACTTCAAACAGATAATCTTATTGAGAATGCTAAAAAGAAGTTAGAAGAAAAAAATCTTGATTATATAGTTGCAAATTTGCCTGAAAATATTGGAAGCGATACAGGAAAAAT
Organism: Caldisericum insulae; assembly: GCF_047785965.1. Lineage (NCBI taxonomy): Bacteria > Pseudomonadati > Caldisericota > Caldisericia > Caldisericales > Caldisericaceae > Caldisericum > Caldisericum insulae. Next base: position 152,682 of record NZ_JBLOBF010000002.1, on the reverse strand, counting down.
CATTTTGATAGATAGAGCAGGCTCAATAAGTGAGTTTGAAGGCGATAAGGAAAGCATAGCAGAGTTTGTTTTTTCTAAAATATTCAAATTTTAATTAGGAGGTTAAGATGGTTAGAAACGAGAAAAAGAGATTTGTGACAACAGAGTCAGTTGCTGAAGGTCATCCAGACAAACTGGCAGATCAAATTTCTGATAAAATTTTAGATGAGATTATAAAACAAGATCCAAGTGGTCGTGTTGCTTGTGAGACCTATGTAACGCATGGTCTTATAATTGTAGGTGGAGAAATTACAACAAGTGCATGGGTTGATATTTCTGAGATTACTCGACAGACTGTAAAAGAAGTTGGTTATACTTCTCCAAAGTATGGTTTTGATTATAGAACTTGTGCAGTATTAAATGCAGTGGGAAGGCAATCTCCTGATATTGCAAGGGGAGTGGATAAAGGTGGTGCAGGTGATCAGGGAATTATGTATGGTTATGCTATTGACGAAACACCTCAACTTATGCCTCTCCCAATAGTTCTTGCTCATGGGTTAACCCAAAAACTTGCTTCAGTTAGGAAATCTGGTGAACCGAAAAACCTTGCACCATTCCTTGGACCTGATGGAAAAGCGCAGGTTACTCTCAGATATGAGGAAGGAAAAGCAATTGAAGTTACAGATGTTGTGATTTCAACTCAGCATACAGAGGAACTACTTGATCCTAGAACAGATGAAATGAGCGATGAAGCAAGACAACTCATTATCGAGAATATTGCAAAGCAAGTAATCCCTTCGCATCTTCTTACACCTAATACAAGGTTTCACATTAATCCTACTGGGAAATTCGTTGTAGGTGGCCCTCAATCTGATACAGGTATGACTGGAAGAAAACTTGAGGTGGATACCTATGGTGGCCTTGCTCCTCATGGTGGTGGTGCATTCTCAGGTAAAGATCCAACAAAAGTCGATAGGTCTGCAACATATATGATGCGTTATCTTGCAAAGAATATAGTTAAGGCAGGTATTGCAAAAGAGTGTCTCATTCAAGTGGCATATGTCATTGGAGAAACACAACCTGTATCATTTATGGTTGACACCTTTGGCACAGGTATTGTTCCAGATTCTGAGCTTGAAAGAGTCCTCCTAAAACTTGTGGATCTTTCTCCTCTCGGAATTATACAACATCTTGATCTCAGACGTCCCATATACCAGAAAACTGCTTCCTACGGGCATTTTGGTCGTGAAGAGCCAGAATTTACCTGGGAGAGAACAGATTTAGTAGATGCAATAAAAACTGAATTGAAGATATAATGAGTAAGTTTGCGGGGGTTGCAATAGAAGATGCGTACTTTCCATTTGATGTGCTCTTCTATGAAGCCCCCGATTTTTTAGATATTGAAGTAGGATCTCGAGTTCTTGTTCCTCTTGGAGAGAATAATAGGCCTAAACTTGCTTATGTTTTAAAAATTGTCGATAAAATTCCTGAAAATTTGTCTAAGGATCAAATAAAAAGTGTAATTTCTGTTGTAGAAAAAAATCTTTTTTCAAAGGAAATTGCAAAACTTTTGTATTTTGTTTCTGAGTCTTTTCTTATCTCAATACATTCACTCATAAACAAAGTTTACGGGACATATGCAGAAGGCGAATTGATTCCAATTGTTAGTGTAGTTGATACAGAATCATTTGCCGATTTTAAAAATTCCTTAAAATCAGAAGATAAAAAGAATATCGCAAATATAATATTTGAGAATTTTCCTATTTCTTTATATAGTTTAAGGAATAAATCTAAAACAAAAATTAAATATTTAAAGCAATTTTTGAGGGAAATTGAGATTAAAAAACTGATCAACATTCAATATAAGCCGCCGTATCCGTCTAATAAGTTGCTTTCAATCAATAATGAGAAACTTTTTGAAGAAATGATACACAAAAAAGGAATAGCTAAATCTATTAAGGAAGTTCTTATTAGAATAAAGAAAAATAGAGCCTTGCCATATAGAGACGCAATATACAAAATAAGAAACGGATTAGAAATTATAGAAATGCTTTTAAAAGAAGGCGTTATTAAAGAAATTGAGGAAGAAATACCGGAATTAGCAGTAAAAGATGAAAATAAAAGGTTAATTGTAAACGGAGGGAGTTTAAAGGAGAGGGTATTATACATATCAAATATTTTTAAAAGTGCATTGAAAGAAAAAGGAACTGTACTTGTGGTTGCTAACGAAATTGCGCTTATTAAAACACTAAGTGAACTTTATGAAAGCTTTTTCCCAGGAATTGTATTTGGGAACATAGGTAAGGAAAAAAGCGAAATTAGAAGGCAGTTAAAATTAGGCAAACGCATAATTATATCTACTCCATTTTCACTGTTTGTGGACATTCCGAATCTGCAATTTATTATTGTAGAAGATGCATCCTCTAAATATCATTTACCGCATGAATACCTTCCTTTTGATACAAGAATTGTTGCATACAAGAAAAGTGAATATGAAAATGTATCACTTATTTTTTCCACTTATTCGTTGGACGATGTAATTTATTATTTTCAAAAAGAAAAGGGTTTTGAACTTTCTAATATAAAAGATTTAAAAAACCAAAATAAAAGGATCATTGATATGAGAAGAGAGCCAAAATCCGACGCTCTATCTCCAATCTCTTCTTACCTTGAAAGCAAAATTAGGAAGGCATTAGATTCAAATAAAAATGTCGCAATTGTTCTAAACAGAAAACCGTATTCAACTTTTATTGTATGTGGTGAGTGTGGGTATGTTCATAGATGTCCTGTTTGCAGGAGTACTTTATATTTTGATAAAGAAGTGAATTTGCTTATTTGTCCTATTTGTGGGCATACAGAACAGCCAATAGAAAAATGTCCTCGCTGTGGAAGTTTGTCGATTCTTTATTTAGGTTATGGCATCCAGAAATTATCTAACTCTCTTAAAAATGTTTTCAGAAATACAAATCTTGTTATTATTGAAGGTGGAAGTGAAATAATTTATGATTCAAAGAATTTTGAAAAGACCATTTTTCTTGGAACTGAGGCGATCTTTTCTCATTTGAACTTTAAAAATGTAGGTCTTTTAGCTTTTGTAAGTGCGGATACATTTCTTAATGGAAGCGAAATTTATACTACTTTTGAGGCATTCAAGTACCTAAGGCAAGGAGCATTTGAAACCTATCCCAATGACATTTTCGTTCAGACCTATGAGAAGGAGAATTATATAATTGAAAACTTTAAAAATGATAACGAATTCAACTTTCTGATGGTTGAGTTATCGTTTAGAAAAGAGTTAGGTTATCCTCCTTTTGTTTTTCTTTACGAATTTAAATTGAGTACAAAAAATATTCAACCGATATTTATGAATGACTTGAGTGATGCAAAAATTTATGGTCCGGTTGAAAAATTTAGTGAGGGTTCTAAAGTATATGAACTAAGTATAAGGACGCAAACTTATCCCCAAGATCTTTACAAGCTTTTTACAGATGCCTTTCGTAAAAAAATTATTGGGGCAAGAGTTTTTCCTGCCCCAAGTATTGTAAATGTAAACCCTAAAGATTAACTACTTTGAGCCAAGCACAACCTGAAGGTCCATCATTTTACCATTTCTCGAAACTGTTATTGTTACCCTGTCGTTTGGCGAATAATTTCTTATTGTTGAAATTAGGTCATCTGCTGTTTTAATTGCTTTTCCGTTTACTGCCGTAATTACATCATATTTTCTAATTCCTCCCATATATGCAGGACTGCCAACTACTACATCGACAACAAACGCTCCCTCAGTATAAGCGATATTATATGAGTTTGCAATTTCTTGTGTCATTGTTGTAACTTGTATGCCAAGATACGGCCATCTTACTTTCCCCGTCTTTAATATACTATCTATAACTTTCTTTGCTGTATTTGAAGATACTGCAAATCCAAGACCTTGTGCATTCTGATAGATCATCGTATTGATTCCTATAACTTCTCCTTTGAGGTTCACTAAGGGTCCACCGCTATTACCTGGATTAATGGCAGCGTCAGTTTGGATTACTCCATACATTGTGTTGTTGCCCGTATCTATGTTTCTTTCTACAGCAGAAATAACTCCAAAAGTTACAGTATGGTCAAGACCATAAGGATTCCCTATTGCTACTACAAATTCACCAACTTTAACTTTTGATGAATCACCTAACGGAGCTGTCGGAAGGTTTGTTGCATTAATTTTTACAAGGGCAAGATCTGAAATTGGATCTGCTCCTAAAACTTCACCTTTATAAGTTTTGCCATTACTTAATGTTACTTCGATTTTTGTAGCATCTGCAATAACATGATTATTTGTTAATATTAAACCATCTTCTCTTATTATTACACCAGAGCCCAATCCTTCTTGTGGAATAACCTGGAGGAAAAATGGAGATATGACTTGGGTTGTAGAGACAATCCTCACAACGGCAGGTGAAACTTTGTTAGCAACTTCTTCTACTTGGTTTTGTATATCAATGAGATTGGTGGGTACTTGAACTTGTGTTTGATTTGTACCAATTTGAGTTTGTGGTGTTTGGCTCAGGATCCAAGGGAAAATGGTTGGGTTTTTAAACACGATAAAAGTTCCAAAGATGCCACCCAAAATACTTCCGATAATAATACCTACAACAAGATAGACTATCCAACCTTTTCTTTCGTGATGCTCAAATTCTTCCATAATTCACCTCCAACAAATTAATTTTAAGCATAAATTGTGAAAAAAGTATGAAGGTTTTTTACTCCTCTAACATTTTCTCTTTGATTTCTTTCACTGCCTTGTCAATTTTTATCCTTAAATATCCGAGATTTACTTTTCTACTTGAAACAACTGCAAGGAATCCATTTCCAAGCGATGAAAAAATGATAAAGTCTGTATCTGTTTCAATAAGTACATGTTTTACTTTTCCTGAACCAAGGACCTTTGCTGTGGTTACACTGTTTCTAAAACTTGTTGCACACATACCAGCAACTGCATCTGGATCAAGATCTTGTGGTAGGTTTGCTTCCACTATTAATCCATCAGTACTTACAACTGCAACGCCTCTTACTCCTTCAACCTTTGAAAGTTCACTTAGAATCGTGTCCATTCGACCCTCCTTTTCCCTGCATTATCTCTATGCAATGAGGTATCGCTTCTTTTATTACTGTTAGCGAATCTATTGCACCTTTTGGATTTCCCGGGAGATTAATAATTAATGTATCATTTCTAATCCCTGAGATACCTCTTGAAAGAATAGCAGTTTTTACTGTCTTAAAGCTTTCCATTCTAATTGCTTCAGAAAAACCTGGCAATTCTTTTTGTATAACATCTCTTGTTGCCTCTGGTGTGACATCTCTTTTTGATGGGCCTGTTCCTCCACTTGTAAGAATTAAATCAACTTTTAGAATATCTGCGTAGAAGATCATTTTTTCTTTTAGAAGTTCTCTTTCATCTGGGACAATAGATGCATCTATCAAAACCCAGTTAGACTCTTCAATGAATTTCTTCAAAATCGGAATTGTTTCATCTTTGTTTACGCCGGAGCTTCTTGTATCACTTGCAATGATTACTGCAACTTTTAGTTTAACGTTCTCCATATATTAATGATATCAAAAAATTCCAATAATCAAATATAATTTTATATGAAATACTTCAACGAAATAATAACAGTTTTTGAATGCGACTCAACCATGGATCTTGCTAAGAAATTAAAAAATTTCTTTAATCCACCTTTTGTTTTGCAATCAAATATACAACGTTTTGGACGAGGACAATACGGAAGAAGTTGGAATTCTAATTTTGGTGGTTTGTATTTTACCGAGGTATTGTCTTTGGAACAGATTCTTGGTTTTTCTACGTTCCTTTCAATTCCTATAATAAGAGTTCTTAAGCGATATGTAAATAGTGTTAAGGTAAAGTGGCCAAATGATATAGTTGTAGGAAGAAAGAAACTTGGCGGGATTCTCATTGAGAAAAGTGATTATGTTTACGCAGGGATTGGAATAAATGTTTCTAATAAAGTTTCGGAAGAATTTAAAAAGATTTCTGCACGTTTGTCAGACTTTAGTGAAGTTAACGAATTACACTTGTTTTATGAAATTTTGGATGAAGAAGAAAATTTGATTAATGAATTTTTAAGAAACGGCTTTAAAAATTTTGTTAACGAATATAACGAAAATCTTATCTTTTTAAATGATGAGATTGAATTAGAGTCTAATAATATTTATAGAGGAATTGTTGAAGGTGTGGGGATTTATGGCGAACTAATTTTAAAAACAAGGAACAAGGTTGAGAGAATATTTAGTGGAACCGTTCTTAACTTCTATAAGTAATTTTTAAAAAATTTGTTAGAAATTTAACATTTCTTATTGATTTTTGATTTAAAATTTGTTACAATTTTGATGTATTTTTTCAAAAATCTATGGGAGGTAGATATGTCTATTGAAGACAAATTAAAACAACTTGAGGAAAAGAAGAGTAAAACTAAAAATTTGGATCCTCAAGCTGCTGAAAAGCAACATCAAAAAGGTAAGCTGACTGCACGTGAGCGAATTAATTTGCTTATCGATCCTGGCACTTTTGAGGAATTTGACCCATTTGTAAAAACTCGTTCAACCTATTTCGGCCTAAACAAAAAAATTATTCCTGCAGATGGTGTTGTAACAGGAATTGGATTGATAAATGGGAGAAGAGTTGCACTTTATTCTCAGGATTTCACCTCTCTTGGTGGATCTCTTGGGGAGATGCATGCGCTTAAGATCGTTAAAATGCAAGAACTTGCGATGAAACTTGGTATTCCTTTTGTTGCAATGAACGACTCTGGTGGAGCAAGAATACAAGAAGGTGTCGATTCTTTAAGAGGTTATGGTGAGATCTTTTTAAGAAATGTTAGGGCATCCGGTGTAATACCCCAAATCTCTTTGCAGTTAGGACCAACTGCAGGTGGTGCAGTATATTCTCCTGCCTTGATGGATTTTATCATAATGACCGAGCAAGCAACGATGTACATAACAGGTCCTAACGTAGTTGAGGCAGTAACTGGCGAAAAAGTAACTCATGAACAGTTGGGTGGTGGCGTTGTTCATAATGAGAAGAGTGGTGTTGCTCATTTTCTTGCAAAAAATGATGAGGATGCAATAAATATTGCTAAAACTCTTCTTTCATATCTCCCTGATAATTATCTCCAAGATCCACCTAAGATTGCAACACCTGATTTACCAAACCGTGAAACTCCATTGCTTCTTGAAATTGTGCCAGATGAACCAAATTTATCATTTGATGTAAAAGAAGTAATAAACGAGGTTGTTGATGAAAATACTTTTTTTGAAGTTCACGAAGATTTTGCCCGGAATGCAGTCGTTGGATTCGCAAGAATTAATGGAAGAACTGTGGGAATTGTTGCAAATCAACCAGCATATCTTGCGGGAGTTCTTGATATAAATTCATCCGATAAAATTGCACGATTTGTTCGATTTTGTGATGCTTTTAATATCCCACTTGTTACATTTGTCGATACCCCTGGTTATATGCCAGGGACAGCACAAGAACACGGTGGGGTTATAAGACATGGTGCAAAAATTCTGTATGCGTATTCGGAAGCAACAGTTCCAAAGATAACGATCGTCATGAGAAAGGCTTATGGTGGTGCATATATTGCAATGTGCTCAAGACATCTTGGGGCAGATGCTGTATTTGCATTTCCTCAAGCAGAAATTGCAGTAATGGGTGCAGAAGGAGCCGCAAATATTATTTTTGCAAAGGAAATTGAAACAGCAGAAAATAAAGAAGAGATCAGAAAGAAGAAAATTGAGGAATATAGAGAGCAATTTTCAAATCCATATCTTGCAGCAGAACGTGGTTATATAGATGATGTAATCAATCCAAAAGATACGAGAAAAATCATTTCCTATATGCTTGACTTCTTGAGGAGTAAACACGAAGACTCAGTTCCTAAGAAGCATGGAAACATTCCTCTGTAGGAGGGCTTATGAATTCACAAATAATAGAAGGATTCATGATTGGATTATATGGAATGACTATTACGATGTTTATTTTATTTTTATTGGCTTTAGTTATATATCTTTTTAAGTTTCTGAAATTAAGTGCAAAAGAAGATATTAAAAGTTCTCAGGAGGAAGTAAAAGGTGTTTTCGGAGAAACCTACAGGGAGTTAACATCTAAAAAGATGGTTGCTTTGAGTATTGCTCTTGCAAAATATTTTAACGAAAAAGGAGAAGCATCTGAAGTAAGAGTTTTAAGGACAACGCCTAATTATATTAAATCAATAAAGGAGAAGAGGTGGAAAAATGGGTAAGGTTTATAAGGTTTACAAGATAAGAATAGACTCTGAAGTTTATGAAGTTGAAATAGAAGAAGTTATTAAAGAGAATGTACAAAAGGTTTATAAGGAATATAAAGGAGTGGATAAGACACATCCAAAGGAAGCCATTAAGGAAGCAAATTCAAAAGAGCCTGAAGATATAAAAGAAGAAACGAATCATGAGGTAGTGGAAAATAATGCAGAGTATGTTTTAGCACCACTTCCAGGAAAAATCTTAAAAGTGATGGTTAAGCAAGGAGATACCATTAAAAAAGGCGATGTACTTCTTACAATCGAAGCAATGAAGATGGAGAATGAAATTTTTGCAGGTTTTGATGGGAGAGTAGCGGGAGTTTATGTAAAACCTGGGGATAGTGTAAACACAAATAAGAGACTTTTAAAGATAGTGAGGTAGATATGGGTGGACTTTTAAACATATTATCTCTTTCGGGTTTTGCTGCATTAACAATAAAAGAAATAATAATGATTGTTATTGCAATTATACTAATCTACCTTGCAATTTTTAAGGACGCAGAGCCGCTTTTAATGCTTCCGATTGGCTTTGGAGTACTTCTTGCTAATCTGCCGCTTTCGGGCATTGCTGATCCTCCAAATGGTTTCTTCTATATTATCTATAAATCACTTGTTGAGACTGAACTTCTTCCAATAATTATTTTTATGGGCATTGGTGCAATGACAGATTTTGGTCCGCTTATTGCAAATCCGTGGACAATGCTTATGGGGGCAGGTGCACAATTTGGTATTTTTATTGCATTACTTTTTTCGCTTCTTCTTGGGTTTAATATAAAAGAAGCTGCATCAATTGGTATTATAGGTGGTGCTGATGGACCTACTGCAATTTATACTACAGTAAAACTTGCACCCCATTTGTTAGGTCCAATTGCTGTAGCTGCTTATACATATATGTCTATGGTTCCGATCATTCAACCACCGATAATGAGACTTCTTACTACTAAGAAAGAGAGAAGTGTCGTAATGGAACAACTTCGTCCTGTTTCAAGATTGGAAAAAATAATTTTCCCCATAGTTGTAACAATTCTTGTAGGTCTTTTGTTTCCACCAATTGTTCCTCTTATCGGTGCGTTGATGCTTGGAAACATTTTTAGGGAATCTGGTGTTGTTGAAAGGCTTACGCATACAGCTGCGAATGAATTGATTAATATTGCAACTATTTTTCTTGCAACCACAGTTGGTTCTACAATGAAAGGAGATACATTCCTAACCTTAAAAACAGTTGAAATTATAGTTCTCGGAGTAGTAGCATTTGGTGAAGGGACAGTTGGAGGACTCCTTATAGGAAAATTATTTTACATTTTTACAGGCGGAAAGGTCAATCCTCTTATTGGTTCTGCTGGTGTGTCTGCTGTGCCTATGTCTGCAAGGGTTTCTCAAAAAGTTGGCCAAGAGGAAAACCCTGGAAACTTTTTACTTATGCATGCAATGGGGCCCAATGTATCAGGTGTTATTGGCACTGCAGTAGTTGCGGGAATTCTCATAACTCTTCTTACGCACTAAAGACTTGAATTGTAGATTTATAAAGCGGAGGAATTACCTCCGCTGATTTTTTTATTTGCAAGTCTAAACTTTAAATTCACGCTGTTTGCATAGCTTATACTTTCGTTGCCTATTTTATTTCTTACTTTATCAATGGCAGTTAATAACTTTTCATTTTTTTCTTCATTGTGGTTAAAAAGTGTGTAAGGTATATGACTCAAATGTGTTGCTGAAACTCCAAGAAGACGAACCTTTTGTCCACTGTAAATTTCGAAAAACAATTTTAATACTTCCTGATAAATTTGAGAATCAAGGTTTGTTTTTTCGATGTTTTTACTATGAGAAAATGTTGAAAAATCCTCATATCTTATTGTAAGAGTGATTCTCTTGGCAAGTAAACTTTTTAGTCTTAGCCTATAGCAAATGTTGGAAGACAATCTTCTTAAAACTCCTTTTATAACTTCGATGTCGTCTGTGTCAAAATCTAGAGTTGTTGAATTACCTATAGATTTTTCTTCCTCTTTTTCGAACTCTGCTACAACTTCAGAATTATCTACGCCATGTGCTGCATTATAGATAAAAACACCATAAGTGTGGAAAACTTTAATAAGTTCGTTGATTCCGATTTTCTGGAGCTGTTCTATGGTTTCCACATTGAATTTCTTCTTTAAAACTTCTTCTATCTTTTTACCTACCCCAGGTATTTTTGATACTTGAAGTTTTCTAAGAAAAGTATCAGCCTCCTCTTTTGTAATAACAAGTAGGCCATTTGGTTTTGCTTCTTTTGATGCAATTTTTGCAATGAGCTTGTTATAACTTATGCCTATGGTTGATGGAAGCGAAAATTTATCGAAAATTTCCTTTTTGATCTCTAATCCAATAGCTCTTGCTTCCTCATAATCTTTTACCTTATATGTAAGATCTAAGAACGCTTCGTCAATTGAGAATCTTTCAACAGTTGGTGCATATCTTATAAGGATTTCGTAAATTTCATCGGAAATTTTTTCATATAAGTTCATATCTCCTTTTACTAAAATAAGATTAGGAAATAATTTTAGTGCTTCTTTAACGGGCATTCCCGATTTAATGCCATAGGTACGTGCTTCATATGAAGCTGTTGCAATAACCGATCTTCCATCAGGGTGATTTGTTATTCCTATTGGTTTCCCTTTAAGCCATGGTCTTCTTGCTTGCTCAATTGATGCGAAAAATGCATCCATGTCTATGTGTGCAATAATTTTCTCCATACATTAAATTATACGAAAAAATTTTCGTATGTCAATTTTGTATCGTTCGTTGCCAAATGAAACAAGTTTTTATGAAAATTATTTTATTTTAAAGGAGTGTGTGTTATAATTAAATAAGAAAAATTTTTTTACATAAGGAGGAAACAATGAGCGGATTAGATACTGCAAGTGCAATTTTGAGTTGGCTTTTCTGGATTTTTATCATTATCTCTATTCTTTCTCCTGCGTTTCAACAGAAAAACCTCGAATTGCAAAGACTGGATCTAATAAGGAGATTTGAGCAGAAGAGAAAATCGAGAGTCATTCTTCTTATCCACAGACAAGAAACAATGAGCCTACTTGGAATACCTATAAGCAGATATATAAGTATTGAGGATTCTGAAGCAATTTTGAGAGCAATAAGGCTTACACCACCAGAAATGCCTATTGATATCATTCTTCATACACCTGGTGGGCTTGTGCTTGCTACGGAACAGATTGCTCAAGCTCTTGTCAGGCACAAAGGAAAGGTAACTGTTTTTATCCCTCACTATGCTATGAGTGGTGGTACCATGCTTGCTCTTGCTTCGGATGAGATTGTAATGGACGAAAATGCAGTACTTGGACCAGTTGATCCACAGATCGGTAACTATCCTGCAGCATCAATTATAAAAGTGTTAGAAGAGAAAAATAAAGACAGAATTGATGATGAAACTCTTATTCTTGCTGATGTTTCAAAAAAGGCTATGGTTCAAGTAAAAGAATTTGTGAAAAAATTATTACTTGCAAATGGAAGATCGGAGGATGACGCAGAGAGAATTTCAACAATGCTTACAGAGGGACGTTGGACTCATGATTACCCAATAACATTTGAAGAAGCAAAGGATATTGGATTAAATGTATCCTCTGAAATGCCTCGCGAAATTTACGAATTAATGGATCTATATCCACAAAATCCTTCTATGAGACCATCGGTTCAGTATGTTCCGCTTCCGTATAAAGCACCTGAAAGATCAGTTCCTCAAAAACCTCAAAAATGAGAGACAGAAATATAAATACTATTGAGAGTATTATAAGAGTTGCGCTTGGGGTGTTTATATTCTTTGTTGGGTATGAAATAACGGATTTTGTAGGAAAATATGAGAGTGGGGGTTTTCCCCACTCAAATTTTTATGGCTTTGTATTTAAGTTTCATAATCCTTTGCAGGTACTACTTTTCTTTGTTGGGTTTGTTCTTTTCCTTACAGGGATTACGGGATTTTGCCCTTTCAAGAAATTGTTTTTGAAAAGATAATTCTTATCCCAAAAATTGAAATTGAGCAATATATATGAGACTTTTTAAAGCCTAATTTTGCAAATGCTTTTTGTGAAGAAATATTTTTCTCTTCAATTTCTACGTGTGCAGTATTGTATCCGAGTTCCCTATATTTTTCAATAACATATTTTACTTCGGCATATATAGAAGAGAGTCCCCTAAATTTTTCAAAAGTGAAACAATCGTAAAAGTAAAGTTCTTTCTCCTTCAACTTAAAAAGCGAAAACCTAAAAGGTCTGTCAGCGAAAAAGCAAAAAGATACAAATTCATCATCTATAAATGTTGCAACCATCTTATGTTGCAATGCAAACCTTAATTTTACTGAAATGATTTTATCTTCTCCGAAATGTAAAGAAAGTTTATTTAATATGGTGTCCTTTGCGTCTTCAAAATCTGTGAAAATTGTGTGTTTAAATTTTACTTTCGTTTCAAAAGGTCTTACCTCATTTATATTTAAGGTGTAATGGTAAATCTTTTTAATCTCAAGCACAATTCATTATAATGTAAAAGTGGATGAAATTTTAGAGTTTTTTAGAGATGTAATTGATAAGACATTAGCGGATTTACCGAAAGAACTTAAAGAAAATATACAAAACTTAGAGTTTATTATTTTGGATTATCCCACGCAAACTTTTCTTGAAGAGCATAAATTTACTACTCAAACACTTCTTGGGCTTTATGTAGGCGTTCCCTTAAATAAAAGAGGCGCAAATTACAGTTTGGTTTTGCCTGATAGGATTTATATATTTATGCAACCTATAATTTATTTTGCAAATTTAGAGAAAATTCCACTTGAAGAAAAGATAAGAAAGGTTGTACTCCATGAAATTGGTCATTATTTTGGAATGGGCGAGGATGATCTAAGAAATCTTGGTATTTATTAAATATTCTTTTATAATTTGTTTGGCATGAATTGAAAGGTGGTGGGTGATGGAAATAAGAGATCATCCTATCCTTAAATTTAAAAGGATAGGAAGCGTTAAATTTTCATTTGAAGGAAATACAATAGAAGCTTATCAAGATGAAACAATTGCAATGGCTCTTTATCGAAACGGTATCTATGTTTTTTCAGAGAGCCCAAAGTTACACCGTCCTCGGGGTATGTTTTGTGCTATTGGAAAATGTTCTTCATGTCTTATGGAAGTAAATGGTATCCCTAATGTACGAACATGTATAACACTTGCACAAGATGGCATGTTTGTAAGAAGGCAAAATGGTTTTGGAGAATTACCAAAAGATAATAGTCATTTTAAGAATGCTGAAACGCTTTATCCGACTGTCCTCATTGTAGGCTCGGGTCCTGCAGGACTTAATGCTGCGATTACACTTAAAAAAAGGGGCATTGATGTTCTTCTTTTAGAGCAAAATCCTAATTTAGGTGGACAACTTATAAAACAGACTCATAAATTCTTTGGGTCCGAGAAAGAAGGTGCAGGAGTTCGAGGAATAAAAATTGCTGAAGAACTCATTTCAGAATTAAAGAATCTGGAAGTAAGATATTACACTAATTCGACAGTTTTTGCACATTACAAAGAAGAAAACCTATTGCTTGCCTTTAAGGAAAATCAGCTTTTAAAGATATATCCAAGATTTGTAATTTTCGCAACAGGTGCTTCCGAAAAGATGATTCCATTTGAGGGAAACGATCTCCCAAATGTAATGGGCGCAGGGGCAGCACAGACACTTATGAACGTTTATGGGATTAAGATTGGTGAAAATATACTTGTTGTGGGTGCTGGTAATGTGGGCTTGATTGTTTCATATCAGTTATTACAAGCAGGAATGAAAGTGAAAGCAATAATTGAAGCAACTTCTAAAATTGGAGGGTACTTTGTACATGCGGCAAAGGTAAGAAGATTTGGTGTGCCAATTTATACGCAAACAACCATAAAGAAAGCAATTGGGAATGGAAGAGTTGAGAAAGTTGTCCTTGCGAAATTGAACGATAGATTTGAAGAAACAGGAGAAGAATTTGAAATGGACGTTGATGCCGTTCTTCTTGCGGTAGGTCTTCAACCTTCATACCAACTTTTGGCACAAGCAGGTTGTGAGCTGAAATACATCTCCTCTCTTGGAGGGTATGTCCCAATAAGAAATAGCGAAATGGAAACATCAAGACAAAATGTGTATATTGCAGGAGATGTTGCAGGCATCGAAGAAGCCTCAACTGCAATGCTTGAGGGAAAAGTTGCATCGCTTTCAATTCTTAAAAAATTGGGTTTTAGTGTGGAAGAGGAATTAAGTGAGACACAAAAGGGTCTTAATCGTCTCAGGAGTAGTCCTTTTTCTTTAAAGGTTATTGAGGGCATTAAGGAGGTAACGAGTGAGTGATTATCTTAAAACAGGTTTTCTTACTAAGGAAGATATAATCGATAATTTTCCAACAGTTGATAAGATATCAAAGCATGCAGTTGCAATAAGCGAATGCGTACAGGAAATACCTTGTAATCCGTGCGTTTCCTCTTGCCCTACAGGAGCAATTTCTATGAATGATATTAAAGATCCACCAAAGATAAATTATGATCTTTGTATTGGGTGTGGAAAATGCGTGATGGTGTGTCCAGGACTTGCTCTTTTTCTTGTTAGAAAAACTGATACTTTGTATGAGGTTTCAATACCCTATGAAATGCTTCCAATTCCTAAAGTAGGCGATGAAGTTTATTTGTTAAATAGGCTTGGAGAAAAAGTGGGAACCGGTAAGGTGACTAAGGTATTAAAGGCCGAAAAAGAAACTCAATCTTCTGTTATTACTGTCTCTTTCTACGAAGAGAAACTAATTTATGAAGTAAGGAATATAGAGGTTATCCATGAATAAGAAAGATATAATCATTTGTAGATGTGAAGATGTGACCTATGAAGATATTCTTGAAGCATACAATGAAGGTTTTAAAGATATAGAATCTCTAAGAAGGCATCTAAAAATTGGGACTGGTCCGTGCCAGGGAAAGACATGCATTCCTCTTCTCCAACGAATTCTTTTTGAACTGAATAAGGAATTTCCAGAAAATATATCGATTCGTCCGCCTGAAACACCAATCCCATTTGGAATTTTTTCAAAGGAGAGCAAAAATGAAAAACTATGATGTTTTAATAGTTGGCGGTGGAATAACGGGCCTTTCTACGGCCTATTATCTTGTGAGAAATGGCGTTAAGAATATTGCAATTGTTGAAAAAAGTTATGTTGGTTCCGGCTCAACAGGTCGATGCGGCACAGGTATTAGGCAACAATTTACAACAAGAGAGCATATTGTTTTGATGCGCGAAGCAGTAAAAATTTGGCAATATTGGGAAGAAAGTTTGCCATTACCAATTCATTTTAGACAAGGAGGATACCTTTGGCTTCTTAGAAGTGAAGAAGCACTTAATGAATATAAAAGTCATGTAAAACTTCAAAATCTTTTTGGAGTGCCAAGTAAAATTATTTCAAAAGAAGAAATTAAAGAAATTGTACCAGATTTAAGTCTTGAAGGTATTGTCGGCGCCTCTTGGTGTCCTACTGATGGCTCCGCATATCCACAGGATGTTCTTGATTCTTTAAGATTATTTTTAAAGGGCAATAGTGTGGAAGTTTTTGATTATGAAGAAGTTAAAGACTTTGAGCTTCAAGGTGGAAAAATAAAGACTGTTATTACAAGCAAAGATAAATACGGAGTTTCTGCAGTTTTATTTGCAACCGGAAATGAAACTAAAAGATTGGCAAGTAAGTTAGGATTCGAAATTCCTATTGAAAATTATAAACATCAAATTGTTGTTTCCGAACCTTTAAAAATATTTCTTTCGCCTATGGTTGTAGATAGTTCTCTTTATTTTACACAAACTTATAGAGGTCGTATTATAGGAGGAACTGATACTAATGAGCCACCACAGAATAATCTTGAAGCTACATATGAATTTCTTGAGAAATTTTCAAATGAACTATTAAGATTAATGCCAAAGCTTGCTTCGGTAAGACTTATGAGGCAGTGGGCTGGTTACTATGTTGTATCTCCTGATAAACATCCGATTATTGGACCAACTCCTATACCAAATCTTTATATAGGAACAGGTTATTCAGGACATGGCTTTATGCTTGGTCCTATTGTTGGCAAATTGCTTGCACACTACATAACTCATGGTATGTTTTTTCTTGAAGAAGCTAACAATCTTACCCTTTCTAGATTTAAAGAAGGTAAACTTATTGTTGAAAAAGCTGTTATAGGATAAAATTTTTTAAAGATTATTTCAAAAATCTTGTATAAATTCAAATTTTTTGTATAATTTGATACCAAAATATTTGAACAATGGATGAAGAAATATTAGAAAGTTATAAAATTGTTGTTAGAGCTCTTAAAGAATTTTTTGGAAAGAATGTTGAAATAGTATTACATTCTCTAATAGATAATAAACCCAAGATTATTGCAATTGAAAATGGTGAAATAACTGGAAGAAAGGTTGGAGATTCTCTCACAGAGGCTGGTAAATATGTGATAGAAAAACTGAAAAACGGGATTGATTACTATGGTCCCTACGAAAGTCTATCTTACACAAGAAAAAAATTACGATCTATTACAATTGGTATTAGAAATAAAAAGGGAGATCTTATAGGGCTTCTTTGTCTTAATATGGATCTTTCCAATCTTGAAACAATGCATAAGTTTATATCATATTTTTTAACTTTTGCGGATTCCCCTAAAGAGGTTCTTAACAAAATTACATCTTTTGAGTATGATGAAGCAATTGAAAAGACATTTGATGAGGTTTATTCAATACTTTCCTCAAAGGTCTCTTCAAAAAGGGTTGATAATTTTTCGATTGTATCTGAATTATACAATAGAAGTTTTTTTAAATTAAAGAATTCTGTGAATTTTGTTGCAAAAAAATTAAATATCTCAATCTACACCGTTTATGCATATATTAGGAAATTAGAGAAGGAGAGGGGTGTGTAATGAATCTTCAAGAGTATCAATCAAGAGAGTTTTTTAAGGAATTTGGTATCCCCGTTGTTGAAGGTGCAGTTGCAAGCAATCGAGAAGAGGCGCTGGAAATTGCAAAGAAAATTGGTTTGCCTATTGTTTTAAAGGCACAAGTTCTTGTTGGAGGTCGCGGTAAAGCAGGTGGTGTAAAAGTTGCAAAGACTGAAGAAGAAGTTTTAAAACTTGCAGATGAAATTCTCACAATGGAAATAAAAGGTCTAAAGGTAAAGAAATTGCTTGTTGCAAAGGCAGTAAATATATTGAGAGAGTTTTATGTTGGATTCACGGTGGACAGAGTAAGTAAGAGAAACGTTTTGATTGTCTCAAATGCTGGTGGTGTAGATATTGAAGAAGTCGCAAAAAATACACCTGAGAAAATCTTTAAAATCTATATTGATCCCATTATGGGACTTTTTTCTTACGAGGCAAAGAAGGCATCTCAGAGACTTACTGAGGATATGAATATTGCGCCGAAAATAGCAGATATTATTGAGAAATTGTATAAGGTTTATATTTCTCTTGATGGAAACTTAGCCGAAATTAACCCACTTGCGGTAGTTGAAGGAAATAATGTTTTAGCTCTCGATTCAAAAATTGTAATTGATGATAATGCGCTCTTTAGACATCCTGAACTTGAGGCTTTAAGAGAAACAACTGAAGAAGAAAAACTTGAACTTGAAGCTAAATCAAAAGGCTTTACATATATAAAGCTAAACGGAAATATTGGTTGCCTTGTTAATGGAGCGGGTTTGGCTATGGCTACAATGGATCTTATAAAACTTTTTGGGGGAGATCCTGCGAATTTCCTTGATATAGGGGGTTCTTCATCTCCGGAAAAGGTTGCAAGTGCAATTGAAATGATTACAAGAGACAAAAATGTTAAAGCAATCCTTATAAATATTTTTGGTGGTATTACTCGCTGTGATGATGTTGCAAATGGTCTTCTTAAAGCACTTGAAATGACAAAAGTTGATGTTCCAATAGTTGTAAGACTTACAGGTACTAATGAAGATAAGGCAAGAGAAATTCTTAAAGATACACCTCTTATTTATACCGATTCAATGGTTGATGGTGTCACAAAAGTCGTCGAACTTGCAAATGCGAGGTGAAGTATGAGTATATTGGTTGACGAACATACAAGGGTAATAGTACAAGGTATTACTGGACGTGACGGTTCGTTTCATGCAAAGGCAATGCTTGATTATGGTACTAAGGTTGTTGCTGGTGTAACACCCTTTAAAGGTGGAACTGATGTTTATGGCATTCCTGTTTTCAATACAGTTGAAGAAGCAGTTAGAGAGACAAATGCGGATGCAACTGTTATTTTTGTGCCAGCAAAATTTGCAGAGGATGCAATATACGAAGCGGCAAATGCGGGAATTAAACTGATAGTTACAATTACAGAGGGAATCCCTGTTCAAAGCATGGTAAAGGCTGTCGAGTTTATTAAATCAAAAGATGCAAAACTCATCGGCCCTAATTGTCCTGGAGTAATTTCTGTGGGTAAGGCAAAACTTGGTATAATGCCTGGAAATATTTTTAAGAAAGGGAAGGTTGGGGTTGTTTCAAGGTCAGGTACGCTTACATATGAAATTGTAAAGCATATTTCGGATATTGGTTTAGGCGAGACAACGGCGGTTGGTATTGGTGGAGACCCAATTATTGGAATGAAATTTATAGATATTTTGAAAGAATTTCAAAGTGATCCTGAAACTGAGGCGGTTGTCCTTGTTGGTGAAATTGGCGGGACTGACGAAGAAGATGCAGCGGACTACATTGAAAAAGAATTTAATAAACCTGTCGTTTCATTTATTGCTGGCAGAGCTTCACCAAAAGGAAAGAGGATGGGTCATGCAGGAGCAATAGTGACTCCTAACACAAGAACTGCAGAAGAGAAAGTGGCATACCTTGAAAGTAAGGGTATAAGGGTCGGAAAAACACCAGTTGAAGTTGCCGCAATTTTAAAGGAGATGCTTGAAAATGGCAAAAAATAGAGTAATTATCAATAAAGATTTCTGTAAAGGTTGTGGTATTTGCGTCTCAGTTTGCCCTGCAAAAATTCTTCGAATTGGTGAAGATTTTAAAGTAGAGGTTGTCAATGAAGAAAGGTGTATGGGATGTGGAATGTGTGAAGTCTTTTGTCCTGATTTTGCAATTGTAATAAAAAAGGAAGTGAAAGCGTGAAAGAACTTGTTATTTCAGGAAACGAAGCAATTGCTTATGGTGCAATTTATGCGGGCTGTCGCTTTTTTGCAGGCTATCCAATTACACCGTCAACGGACCTTGCAGAAAGAATGTCATATTTGCTTCCTCTAAATGGTGGCGTTTTTATACAAATGGAAGATGAACTTGGAAGTATAAGTGCAATAATTGGTGCGTCGTTAACGGGCAAGAAATCTATGACTGCAACCTCAGGTCCAGGTTTTTCGCTTATGCAAGAAGGACTTGGTTTTGCGATTTATTCGGAGATACCCATTGTAGTTGCAGACATTGAGAGAGTTGGACCTTCAACAGGGATACCTACCTATCCATCGCAAGGAGATGTAATGCAGGCAAAATGGGGTACCCATGGCTCTCATCCAATTATAGCGCTGTATCCAAGCTCTGTTGAGGAGTCTTATTTTTTGACAGTTGAAGCATTTAACTTGTCTGAAAAATATAGAACTCCTGTTGTTTTCCTTTCTGATGAAGTGATAGGGCATATGAGAGAAAAAGTTGCGTTAGAAGAAAACTTGCCAGTTTTTGAAAGAATAAAGCCGACAGTTCCCAAAGAAGACTATTTACCGTTTGACTCAAAGTATGATGTTCCTCCTTTTGCAAATTTTGGTGAAGGTTTTCATTTTCACATTACTGGTTTGACTCATGATGAAACAGGTTTTCCAACTTCTGATCCGCGAAAAGCTGAGGCTTTAATTGAAAGATTACATCGAAAAATTTACAAAAATATTAGTGATATATTAAAATTTGAAACCTTTTATGTAGATGATTCGGAGTATCTAATTGTGGCTTATGGAGCAACTGCAAGATCTGCAAAAGAGGCAATTGTTGAACTTCGTAAAAAGGGTATTAAAGTAGGTTTATTTAGGCCGATAACACTATGGCCTTCGCCAGAAAAACCTCTTAAGGAAATTGCCGAAGGGAAGAAAGTTTTTGTTTTTGAGATGAATCTCGGACAGTATGTAATGGAAGTTGAGAGAATCTTAAAAAGAGAGGTGGTTTTCTTTGGGAAAGAAAATGGCGAATTAATTACTCCAGAGGAGATGGAATCATGTATACAGAAATCTCTTTAACAAATTTACGTGAAAATAAATTGCCTCATATTTGGTGTGCAGGCTGTGGTAATGGTATTGTGCTTGGAGCCATATTGCGCGCAATAGAACGCTCGAAAATTGATAAGGATAAAATCGTATTTGTTTCAGGTATCGGATGCGCAGGCCGTTCTTCTGGATATGTAAATTTCAATACTCTACATACCCTACATGGCAGACCTCTTGCATTTGCAACCGGTATAAAACTTGCAAACCCAGATCTTCATGTAATAGTTGCAACAGGAGACGGAGATCTTGCAGCAATTGGTGGGAACCATTTTATTCATGCAGCCAAAAGAAATATTGATATGACTGTTATTGTATTTAATAATTTTACTTACGGAATGACAGGGGGGCAAGTTTCACCAACAACTCCTGATAATGCATATACAACTACCACCCCTTTTGGAGAGATTGAAGAACCAATGGATATTTCTTATCTTGCTGTAGCGTCTGGTGCAACGTATGTGGCTCGGGAGACAATTGCAAGCCCTTTTATTCTTGAAAAATACATTTTAAATGGACTTCTTCATAAGGGTTTTTCTCTTATTGAAGCAGTATCTTCTTGTGTGACTGAATTTGGAAGAAGAAATAATCTTGAAGATCCTGCAAGTTATATTAAATGGTTAAGAGAAAAATCTATTTCATATAGTAAAACCAATAGAATATCCGTGAAAGGCGGCATAGTTGTTGGTGAATTTGTGAATTTAGAAGGAGAAGAGTTTACAGATAAATATTATAAATTAATTCAAAAGGTGAGTCATGAGAAAAGAGATTAGAATTGCAGGTTCTGGAGGACAGGGGATAATCTCTGCAAGTATTATCCTTGCGGAAGCAAGTGGTATTTATGATGGCAAAAATGTTGTTCAATCACAAGTTTATGGAGCCGCAGCTCGTGGCGAGATGTCAAAAGCAGATGTAATTGTATCAGATGAAGAAATATACTATCCTGAAGTAAGATCACCCGATGTTTTAATAGCTCTAACCCAAGATGCATATGATGAATTCGCTAAGTCTTTGAAAGAAGATTCTTTAGTGATATCTGATGAATTTTATGTTCGTTATTTGAATAGAGGAATAAAAAATTTTCCTTTTCCTATAACGAAGGTATCTATTGAAGTAACTAAAAAAAGAATTTCTGCTAATATTGTCTCACTAGGCATACTTTCAGGATTAACTGGTATTGTAAGTTTGGAAGCTTTGAAAAAAGCTATTATTGGAAGATTTAAAGAAAAAAGCGATCTAAATTTAAAGGCTCTAGAGGAAGGATATGAATTGGGGATAAAGGAGGCTATGCATGGCAAAACAATCTAAGCTTTCTCAAAGAATTGGTTTTTTTGTCGGTATTTTAGTTTTTGTACTTGTTTTATTGATGAAAACTCCAACTGGTATGGAAGTTGGAGCAAAAATTACAATTGGACTTCTTTTGTGGATGGCAATTTGGTGGGCAACTGAAGCAGTCCCACTTCCTATTACATCACTTCTTCCACTTTTGATATTTCCTTTGTTTAAAGTGATAAGCGCAAAAGATATTGCAAAAAGCTACATGTCTCAGGAAATCATGCTTTTTGTTGGTGGCTTTTTTATTTCCGAAGCACTTGAAGAATCAGGCTTACACGAGAGACTTTCTCTTTTCCTTATTAACAAAATTGGAACTTCTCCTAAGAGAATTATTCTTGCTTTTATGATTGCTGTTGGCTTTATTTCTATGTGGATTTCAAATACAACAGCAACAGTTATGGCTTTGCCAATAGCATTATCAATAATAGAATTTTATAAGGAATTGATAAAGAAAGAAGGTTTAAATGTAGACACCACTCCAGGCGAATTTAAGTTTGCAACAGCGCTTATGCTTGGAGTTGCCTTTGCTGCAAGCATTGGTGGAATGGGAACCCCGATTGGTACTCCGCCAAATATCATATTTTTGAGTATGGCAAAACAAATGTTTCCTAATGCACCAACTTTGAGTTTTCTTGAGTTTAGCAAGTTTGGTATTTTGTTTATCATATTTTTCTTACCTTTTACTTGGTTTATGCTAACTTCAGTTTTCTTTAAGCCAGGTTTTGCTGGACTAAAAGAAAGTAGGGAAATATTTGCAAATGAACTAAAGAAACTCGGAAAAATGTTGATTAAAGAAAAGGTTGTTTTAACAGTCTTTTTAATTACAGTATTCCTTTGGATATTTAGGACTGATATTGACTTTGGAAACTTTACAATTAAAGGTTGGTCAAATATTCTTGGCATCTCAAAATATGTCCATGATTCTACAGTTGCAATCCTTGCAGCTTTGCTTTTGTATATTATACCTGTAGATTTTAAAAAAGGTGAAACTGTTTTAAATGCTGAATCGGTCAAAAAACTTCCTTGGGACATAATTCTTATATTTGGTGGTGGTCTTGCTATAGCAGATGCAATGGTTTCAACAAAAGTAGCAGATTATGTAGGCTCAAAGCTTACCTTTCTCAGTGGAGTTAACCTCTTATGGGTAATTGCTCTTATCGGTGGCACAGGATTCCTTATCGCACAATTCACCTCTCACACCTCTGCAACATCTATCTTTATGCCAATTGCAGGTGCGGTAGCAGTGGCTGCAAAGATACATCCTTATCTTGTAATGCTTCCAACAACTTTTGCAATATCTCTTGCTTTTTCATTGCCTGCTTCAACTCCTCCCAATGTAGTTGTAATGACAGGTGATTATGTTAAGGTTAAAGATATGTTAAAGGCAGGTTTTATAATTGGTTTCCTTGGCCTGATAATTCTTGTTTTTTACATGTATTTTGTAGGTATCCCACTTTTAAATATCGCAAACATGCCTTATTAGTTAGAATTTGCTATTTCAGGGCCTTGATTAAATCAAGGCCTTTTTTATTTTTATTGACTTTTATTTTTTTATTGATAAAATTTGAGGATAGGAGGCATTTATGGGAATGTTTGATGATATTAAAAGAGAGTTTGAAAAAAGAATTGAAGAGGTAAAAAATATTAATGAGCTCAAAGAGATAGAAGTTTTTTTTCTTGGTAAAAAAGGAAAAGTTCAGGAACTTTTTAAACAAATCAAAAATATTCCTGAATCTGATAGAAAAGAATTTGGCGAGAACGTAAATAGGCTAAAGGAGTATATCGAAAAAAATATTGAGGAGAAAGAACAGTTTATTTTAAATATCCAAAGAGAAGAAAAATTAAAGAAAGAAGCAATTGACATAACAGCACCAGGTTTAATTCTTGAAAGAGGTCATGAGCATATTCTGAATAAAGTAATTGAGGAAGTAAAATCTATTTTTATTTCTATGGGCTTTGATGTTTTTTCAGGACCAGATATTGAAACTGATTACTACAACTTTGAAGCACTTAATATTCCTGAGCATCATCCTGCAAGGGATATGCAGGATACATTTTACCTTGCAGAAAAAATACTTTTAAGAACTCAAACTTCGCCCATGCAAGTTAGAACAATGGAAAAGCAAAAACCACCTATAAGAATGATAGCTATTGGAAGATGTTACAGAAGAGATGCACTTGATAGTTCGCATTCCCCACAGTTTCACCAGATCGAAGGGCTTGTTGTTGACAAAAATATCTCTTTTGCAAATCTTAAAGCAACTTTGTCTGAGTTTTCAAAAAGAATGTTTGGTGAGTCAACAAAAGTTAGATTTACTCCTTCATACTTTCCTTTTGTTGAACCAGGAGCAGAAACTTCAATTACTTGCGTTATCTGTGGTGGAAAGGGATGTCCCGTTTGCAAATACACTGGATATCTTGAAATGGGTGGCTCAGGGATGGTCCATCCAAATGTACTAAAAAATGTTGGTATAGATCCAGAGGAATACCAAGGGTTTGCATTTGGTTGGGGTATTGAAAGAATTGCAATGGTGAAATATGGAATACCCGATATTAGGTATTTTTTGCAAAACGATATGAGATTTTTGAAACAGTTTTAAGGAGGGAACATGATCGTCTCTTATAAACTTTTAAAGGAACTTGTTGACTTCCCATATACACCCAGGGAACTTTCAGAAAAGCTGACACATATTGGAATTGAAGTTGAGAAAATCGAAACTGTAGAAAAAAGATTCGAAAATGTTGTTTCGGCAAAGGTTTTGGAAATCTATCCTATTGAGGGAACAAGACTTTTCAAAGCAAAAGTAGATATTGGAGATTCCATTTTTGATGTTATAACCGCCGCAACTAATGTAAAAACGAACGACATAGTACCATATGCAAAAGTAAACTCAAAAATAAGTGACGGAAGAGTAATTAAAGAAAGGGAATTTGAAGGACACATTTCTCAAGGAATGCTTCTTTCATATAGCGAGCTTGGAATTGACTCAGATTCATTAAGCAATGAAGAAAAGAATGGAATTTTTATTTTGCCATATGATACGCCGATTGGAGTTAATTTTGAGAAACTTTTTCCCATTGAGGATACATACCTTGAACTTTCATTACTTCCCGATAGAGCAGATGCATTTTATGTCTTAGGAGTTGCGCGATGGATTGAAATTCTTCTTGCAAGAGACGAAGGCCGTAGAGCAGATTTTGATAAGTTCACATTCGAAGTATTTAATGACGAAAATTTACCTCAAACACCCTTTCCGGTCGAAATTCTTCATAAAGAGCACTGTAGCTTTTATTCAGGAAGGTTAATTAAGAATGTTACTATTAAAAAATCAAGTTATAAATTAAGAAAAAAATTATTCAGTTTAAGAATTCGTCCTATTAATAACATTGTTGATATTACAAACTATGTAGCAAAAATGTACGGGCAACCACTGCATGCTTTTGATTTTGATAAATTAAAAGGGAAAATTGTTGTACGTCTTGCAAGAGATGGTGAAAAAATCAAAACTCTCGATGAAGTTGAGAGGAATCTTACTTCTAAAAATCTTCTTATAACCGATGAAACAGGTCCTATTGCAATTGCAGGAGTAATGGGTGGTCTTGATACCGCTGTGAGTGAGAGTACAAAAAATATTTTTCTTGAAAGCGCATACTTTACTCCATCTACAATTTCGAGAAGTTCAAGGAGCCTTGGCTTAATAACCGATGCTTCTTCTATTTTTGAAAAAGGTGTTGATCCTCAGTTTACACCAACTGCATCTCTTGTTGCTACAAAAATGATTCTTGACGAAGGTGGTGGAAGTGCTTTTAAAGATAGAGTTGCTGATTTTAGAAAGCCTAAAGAAAGCGTTAGATTGCGTGTTAATAAAGCTTCCAATCTTTTAGGTGAAGAAATAACACCTCTTGAAATTAGAAAGTACTTCGATATGGAAGGATTTAAATATTCAGAAAGTGAGGGAGTGTTTTCAGTAATTCCTCCATCATTTAGACAGGATATCTCTATCGAGGAAGATCTTATTGAGGAAATTGTCCGAATGAGAGGA
Organism: Caldisericum insulae; assembly: GCF_047785965.1. Taxonomy (NCBI): domain Bacteria; kingdom Pseudomonadati; phylum Caldisericota; class Caldisericia; order Caldisericales; family Caldisericaceae; genus Caldisericum; species Caldisericum insulae. The sequence goes on along the minus strand of NZ_JBLOBF010000002.1, from coordinate 126,691 downwards.
TATAACGAATTTGCGGAGAAGCCAATTATAGCACCACTTAGAAGCGGCACATTTGAGCCAATACTCAAATTTAATTCTGAATTAAGAGAAATTCTTTTACGCCTTGGGCTGAATGAAATTTTAACTTCTACTCTTACAAACAAGGAAGCGCTATCAAAATTTGGTTTGTATGAGAGGGATTATATTATAGAACTTTTAAATCCGCTTACAGAAGATATGTCAGTTCTAAGACCAACTCTATTTGTTGGAAGTTACGAAGTTGCAGAAAGAAATTTGAATGTTAATATTGAAAATCTTGCACTTTTTGAAATTGGCAAGGTATTCTTAAAGAATGACGCTGAATTTACTGAAGAGTATAGGGCATCAATTTTCCTTAGGGGAAATAGGATCTTTAAAAACCCATACGGAAGATCGCTCCCATACGATTATTTCTATTTAAAAGGCCTTATTGAAAGTATATTTAATGAATTCGGAATTGATGTTCAGTTTGAAAAATTTGAGTTACCTTATATGCATCCCTATCAGACGAGTAAGATAATCGTAAATGATGTTTTCTTTGGTTATCTTGGAAAGATCAATCCAGACATACTGGATGATGCCTACTTTGCAGAATTAAAGATTAACGAACTTTTAAAAGCATCAATTTTAGATAAAAAGTTTAGCCAATTTTCAATTTATCCACCGGTAAAAAGAGATATTGCAATAATCGTAGATAAAGATGTTCAGGAAAGTTTAGTTCGAAGGGCGATAAAAAACTCAAATATTAAAGAGCTGAAATCAATTACTTTGTTTGATATTTATGAAGGAAAACCACTTCCCGAAGGAAAGAAAAATCTTGCTTATTCTCTGGAATTTGTATCAGATGAACGAACTCTTCAAGGTTCAGAAGTGGATGAATTTATGAAGAGTATAGAGGAAAGAATAATAAATGAAGTTGGCGGTGTAGTGAGAAAGAATGAATAATTATAAAATTGCAAAGGAACTCCTTGAGATAAAAACCTTGCTTGAAATTTCAGGAAATACGAAAGGTGCGTATGCATTTGAACATTCTGCCTTATCAATTCTTGCCCTTGAAAGCTCTTTAACAAAATATGCAAATTTAAATTTTCTTCCTGAAAGCGTAAAAGAGGAGGTTCTTAATTTAGAAAGCCTTGGTTATTCTCCGCTAAAAGAAACTCTTGAGGCTAAGACGCCGAAAGTTTTAAAACAGATTGCAAGTATTCCTGGTATTCGTGTAAATGATGTCCTTAAAATATATAATTTCCTTAATATAGATTCGCTTTCTGACCTTGAAAAGGCAATAAAAAACGGGAAAGTTAAAAAAATCTTTTCTGATAAATTTGAAGAACATTTAAGAAGAGCTATTTTTTACTATGAAAGTAGCACAAAAGAGTTGAGTCTTTTCTACGCATCTTCATATGCGAATTCAATTGTTTTAGCCTGTGATGGTTTAGGAAATATAGGAATTGTAGGAAGTGTTAGACGCGGAAAAGAAGTAGTAAATAATATTGATTTTGTGTACGATTTCGACGAAGAAACGCTCATTGAAACAATTAATTTGAATTTTGACATTCTAAATTTTGAAAAAAGGGGTAATCTTATTAAGTTTAAAGATGTTGATGGAGTAATTCTTAAATTTTTTAAAATTCCAAAAGACTATTTTTATGCTGGACTTCAGTACTATACGGGCTCTAAGCAGCATAACAAAGAAATTCAAGAAATAGCAAAGACAAAAGGTTTTGATATTTCAAAGAGTGGATATATTCTTATAAAGGCAAATTCTGAGGAAGACTTTTATGAAAAGTTATCTCTTCAATATGTACCACCTGAATTAAGAGAAGGAGAAGAGGAGATTGAACTTTCAATAACACATTCTCTTCCAAAACTAATAACCTTATCCGACATTAAGGGAGATTTGCACGTTCATTCTTCGTTTTCTGATGGTTTATCTACAATTTCAGAACTGCACGAAGAGGCAGGACTTTTAGACTATGAGTACCTTGCTATTACGGATCACTCAAAAGGATTGAAAATTGCAAATGGAGTATCCCAAAAACTCTATCTAAAGGAAAGTGAACTCATAGATCGAATAAATAATGAAAAATATAGCCCATATCTTTTGAAGGGGATTGAAGCAGAGATTAACTTTGATGGATCAGTTGATGTAGATGAAATTATTCTTAATAAGCTTGATTTGGCTTTAGGCGGTCTTCACCAATTTTCTAACACCCGTTTAGAAAATACAGAAAGAGTTAAGAAAGCTATAAAAAGTGGTATAATTAATATCATGGCACATCCTACAAATAGAATAATTTTTGTAAGGAAAAGCATCGATGTTAACATAGAGGAAATATTTAATACCGCATCACAATTTGGAGTAAGTTTAGAAGTTAATGTGTTTCCTAATAGAATGGATTTAAGTACGGGACTTATTAAAGAGGCGAGACGTGCACATGTTAAGTTTTTTTCAATTGGAACTGATGCACATAACAGAGGACATTTGTATTTTATGAAATATGGCATTAAAATTTTAAGAAGGGCATGGGTAAAAAGAGAAGAAGTTTTAAATACATACCGTTTGGAGGAAATTAGAGATCTATTATGCGTGAAGACACATTAAAGTCTCTTGAATACGATAAAATTATAAATAGACTTGAATCACTTGCTTTCACAAAGGGAGGTAAAGAACTTTCAAGAAACCTTTTACCTTATGATTCCTTTGAAGAATCAAATTCTGCTTTGAAGGAAACAACTGATGCAAAAAAGTTTTTAGAGGAGGAAGGTGACTTACCCTTTGTCGAATTTGTTGATGTCGAGCCTCTTTTTGATAAGATAAAAGTACTCTCACTTTTGACTCCTGAGGAAATTTTAAGAGTTTCAGATGTTCTCTCTACAATTTCTGAAATAAAGGAAATTGGTGAATCATACAGGGATGCCCACCCTGAAGTTTTCAAATATACAATAAGACTTTACAACTTCGAAGATATAGTTAAGGCAATAAGGAAAGTTGTCGGTAATGATGGGAAAATTGTAGACGATGCATCACCTCTTCTTAGCATAATTCGAAGAGAAATTAAAACAACTTACTTACGAATTCAATCGATTTTGCAAGAAATTCTTTACTCAAGAGAGAATGAAGATGCGATCCAAGATAAAATTATCACAAAAAGAAACGACAGGTATGTCATTCCCATAAGACTAAATTCAAAACCAGCTTTTAATTACGTTGTACAGGGTGAATCTGGCAGTAGGCTTACACTTTTTGTTGAGCCTATGGCTGTAGTTGAGTTAAATAATAAGCTCGTGGATCTGTTTTCAAAAGAAAGAAGGGAAGAAGAGCGTATTATTTTGGAGTTAGAAGAGCGTATAAGAAATAAATTTGATGCAGTTTTGGAGTCTTTGAATACCATTTATAGACTTGACTTTATTTTTGCTAAAGCAAGATTATCCATTCAATTAAAAGCTTCTGAACCAATTCTCGTTGACAAACCATATCTTGAATTATATGAAGCAAGAAATCCATTTATTAAAGAAGAAAATGTTGTTCCGATTGATATTGAAGTAGGAAAAAATTTTAAAATGCTTATAATAACAGGTCCGAATACTGGAGGAAAGACTGTTACACTTAAGACAACAGGTCTACTAACTCTCATGGCAAAGGCAGGAATGCACATACCGGCAATTTCCAATTCAACAGTTGGATTTTTTAGAAACGTCTTTGCAGATATTGGGGATGAGCAGAGTATTGAGCAGAATCTTTCAACATTTTCATCACATATGGTAAGAATTATTGAAATTATCAAAAATGCAACAAAAGATGATCTTGTCTTAATTGACGAATTGGGTGCAGGAACTGATCCTGAAGAGGGCGCCTCTCTTGGATTTGCAATTCTTAAAAAACTGCATGAAATTGGTGCATCTTCCATTGTAACAACGCACCACGGAAAAATAAAAGAATTTCCATATAAGTTTAAAGAGGCCCAAAATGCTTCAGTTGGTTTTGACATAAATACGCTTACCCCTACTTACAAGCTCTATGTCGGGATCCCAGGCGAAAGCCATGCGTTAATTATTGCTGAGAGACTTGGAATGCCTGAGGACGTGCTAAATAGTGCAAAAAGTGAACTTTCTTCGGACTTTATTGAAAAAGCACAAATTGTGAGCAAGATGCATGAGGATAATAGGGCAATAGAAATGATGAAATCAGAAACTGAAATAGCAAGAACTGAAGCAATGCGCTTAAAGGAAACATATGAACAAAAGTTGAAAGAGTTAGAGGAGAGAAAGAGGTCAGAAATTAAAAAAGCCTATGAAGAGGCACAGAAAATAATAGACGAAACAAAAGAAAAGATGAATAAAATTCTTGAAAATCTTGATACGTATATAAAAACACAAAAAGAAATCCAAGAAATGAGAAAGATACTTAAAACCGAAGAAACCCAATTAGAAGAGAAACAGGAAAGAACTTTCGAAGAAGAAAAGAAAATTGATTTTTATGAAATAAAAGAAGGGATGCTTGTATATGTGCGAACTTTAAGGGCTCAGGGAATAGTGCTTCAGGTTAAAAACGATGAACAAAGAGCAATTGTTCAGATGGGTGCAATAAGAGCAACGCTTAAATTTTCTGATCTTGAGCCAGTTTTGGAAGAAAAGATTGAAATTAAGAAGGAAAAAAGGGGTGAGTTGAAAGATCTTTTCGAAGAAGAATTACCAATGAAAATAGACTTGCATGGTTATACAGTTGATGAAGCAATTGATATTTTAGATAAATATCTTGACAAGGCTTATTTACATGGACTGCCTTATGTATATATAGTCCACGGCAAGGGCACTGGTACTCTAAGAGAGGCTATTTCACAATATTTGAGGAACAATAAAAGAGTTGCCCGTTTTGAAATCGGAACTCCATCTGAAGGTGGTATAGGTACCACAATTGTATTTTTCAAATGAAGTTTGTCTTTTTTGATCTCGAAACAACAGGACTAAATAGAGATGACGAAGTTATCGAAATAGGTGCAATAAAGGTTGTCGATTTGGAAGTTGTTTCCACTTTTAAAACTCTTGTAAGACCTCGTAAAACTATTTCAAGATTTATAACCAATTTGACAGGTATCACTCAGGAAGACCTAAATAAGGCACAGGATAGAGATAAAATAAAAAGTGATTTTAAGCAATTTATAGAAGATTCAATTCTTGTTGCACACAATGCGTCTTTTGATAAGGAGTTTCTCGAAAGATTTTTAGAAGAACCACTTCAAAATGAAATAATTGACACACTTGAACTTGCACGTCTTATCTATCCAGAATTGAGCTCTCATAGTCTTGAGAAACTTGTTCAAGCACTAAATCTCAAGAAGGAGAAGGCGCATAGAGCATTTAATGATGCTTTAATGCTTTTTGAACTGTTTAAAAAATTGTTGGAGGAAAGCAAAACGTTTGAAGATGCAGATATGAAGCTCCTTAAGGAGATCATTGGTGATTCGAGAAATTTTGGTTTTATCTTCGTTAACCATGTAGATGCTGAAAAAACCTCCATAAAAATACAAAAGATTGGCGAAATACAGACCCTTCCTTTCAATCAAGTAAATAAATCACTTAATAAGGGTGTTTTTTATTATGAAGAATCCTCGCTTGATGATATAGTTAAATTATTGTTGTCATCAGGCAGGTCCCTTATTGTAGTTTATTCAGAGAAACTAGTTGAAAATCTGAAAGATAGGTTAAATAACTTTAGAATCTTAGATGCAACTGATTTTGAAAGTTTTATCTGTATAGAGCGCTTAAACTTTTATCTTGAAAATACAAAAGCAATACCAAATGACCTGCGAGTTGATTTTGCAATTTTTGCGTCATATTTGCTTAAAACTAAGGATTTTGGCCTTAGAAATGCACCCCAACATATCCTTAAAAACAAGATTCTAAGAAATTTATCTCTTTGCAAAAGTGAAAATTGTGATTATTTCGAGGTTTGCCCTCTTAAGGAAAGATTTAGGGAGATTGAGAAAAGTGACTTTGTAATATTAAAATATCCAAACCTATTTTTTGGACTGAAATTTCTTTCCAATTTTAAATTTGATAGCGTTTTCCTTCTTGAAGCCTACAGGATTCCGAAAGTACTATCGAGTTTAAAGATGAACTTTTCAAAGGAAGACATTGAAATGATTTCAAACTTTGATGCCTCAAAAAAATCAAATGAGGTTTTAACCCTCTTCAATAATTTTGAGAATTTACCAAAAAACTTACAAAACAAAATAATCTCAAATATTACAAATTTTGATGAAGAATATTCTTTTAACAGGATTTTTCGAAATGATTCTGAAAGTTTATCGGTTGGATTTTCTAATGCAACACAAATATTTTCGAAGATTTCTTTAATCGGGAATTCTATAAATTTATTAAGCAACTATTTCATTTTTAAGGGAGAAAATTATATTGAAAAATTCACAAGGTTAAAGGGTGATACTTTTACAAAAGATAGCGAAGATAAAGTTATGAATGTAATACCCCTATTCTTACATGCACCAAATGCGGATGAGTTTGCATATGAATTTCTTGACTTATATGCTCAGTTTTCCGACATTAAACCAGTTCTATTTGTTTTCGAAAACAGGATTCAAATGAACAGTATAAAGATGGAATTAAAGAATCGCTATACTTGGATTGAGGAGTCACTTCTAAAGGAAGACGGTTTGATTGATTTTGTACAATATGAATTTCCTATACGAAATAGATATAGATTGATCTTTATAATTAAATTACCAATGAATATTCTAGGATCTGACGAAAATTATGCAATGTATTATCTTAAAAATTTTATTAAAGATAGCATTGCTTATGAAAAGAGTGCTGTCCTTTATTTTGATGGAAGACTCAAAGACAGGAATTTTGTTTCAAGATTTGAAGAAGCCTTTATCACAACGCCAATGCTTTTAGAAAGAAAAGAAAATCTTGTTCAGTTTGTAAAAAAGCACATCAATACTTAAATGAGCTTTTCCCTATAAATTCTCTTAAAATAGATGTAGGTGGCACTTCATCTGATTGAAGCGGCAAGACATGGTTGAGGAAGTTCAACAATCTTAACGCTTCTGCGTATTCTTTTTCTTTGTATTCAATTGCCCTAAGCGGAACTTCAGCAAAGTTTCGAAGAATTGGAAGTTCATATATAAGCGAAGAATTAAACATTACATCAGCATTTTCTTGATAAGGAAAGATATATTTTTCTTCTGCTGAGATTACATCTTTCCAACGTCTTAGATTTTCTATAGCAGGGATTCCTCTAAAATGAACATCTCTTACGATTCTTCTTATAAGCCTTGTATCTCTTGTGGGTATACGGTTGATATTATCAATATTTACCTGAGATAATGCACTAACATAAATTTTATATTTGAATTTTTCTTTTACATCCTTAGTTAAAATTGGATTTAATGCATGAATTCCTTCAACTATTATAATGCCATTTTCGTCAATCTTTACTCTCTTCCCCTTTTCTCGTTTTCCTGTTATGAAATTGTATTTGGGAATATCAACTTCTTCACCTTGTATAAGTTTATTAATGTGCTCCTGAAGGAGTTTGTAATCAGTTGCTTCGATTGAATCATAATCAGGATTTCCATCTGCATTTAAAGGAGTCTTTTCTCTTTCAACAAAATAATTATCTGTTGAGATTACATATGGCTTTAATCCAAGCACTCTCAGGTGGATATCAAGTTTTTTTGCAAAAGTTGTTTTTCCCGATGAGCTCGGTCCTGCAATAAGAATTACTTTTGCTTTTCTTTCCAAAATCTGTGCCGCTATTTCAGAAATTTTCTTTTCGTGAAGAGATTCTTGCATTTTTATTATGTTTGATATTCTACCATTTATAATGCTTTTATTAAGTTCGCCAACTGTTCTTACATCAAGTAAATTCGCCCATTTTTTTCCTTCGTTGAAGGCCTCAAGCAATCTTTCATATTTGGGAAGCGAACTTACAACATTTGGATTGCTTTTGTCGGGCAAAAGGAAAAACAAACCACCATTTACTCTTACGATATCGATAACTTTGAGGATTCCTGTATAAGGAACAAGAGGTCCAGCAAAGTATAAGTAGATACCATCGAGTTCGTAAAGCGAAATAACATCTTTTGCAAGGTATTCAATTGTTTGAATATCTTCAAATCTTTCTTCCTTTTCAAGTTTTCTTATTGCAGTTTCCTTTGTCAGGTCAAATTTTCTTATTTGCTTGTTTTCTTTTATCAATTCAAAAAATTGGTTCCTGAGTTTTTCTACAAGCTCATCGGAACTATTTTCAATTTCTCCATAGAGTGCTTCTCCGATAGAGTGCATTATTGTTAATTTATGTTCTTTTGAAATCTTTTTTAAAGCAACATTTGCAAGAAAAGCAATACTTCTTTCATAGGTTCTTCTTCCCTCTCCTTCGACAACAGAAAGAAGTTCTATACTTCTCACTTCTTCAACTTCGTCAAGAAATCCCATTAATTGGTTATTAACAATAGCGCAAGTGTAAGGGTACTCTGCTTTTTCTATTTCGATAACTTTCTTTCCCATAGCAAAGAGATTATATTCAAATTTGCCAAAAATTCAAATTTTATTTATTCTCAACAATATCTTTTAGATTTGTAAATTCACTAATTTTTTTGACAGCTTCTGTTGCTAACTTATTGGTAACATGGGTGTACTTCATTGTTGTATTAAGTGAACTGTGTCCTAAAAGTTCTCCTATTGTGATGGGGCTTATGCCTGATTCAAGGGCAAGTGTCGCAAAGGTGTGTCTTAACTTATGAGGCGTTATCTTTTTTTGAATACCTGCTTCCTTTGCATATCGTTTTACCATAAGTTGAATTGTTAAAGGAGAAAATTTCTTTTGCCGTTTGCTTTCAAAAAGGTATTCTGAATAATGCCTCTCGTTTAGGTGTTGCCTAAGGATATTTGAAAGCTCAAGTGATATAGGAACAAATCTTTCTTTGTCTCCCTTTCCTTTAATTCTTACATAATTTTCATTGAGATTAACATCCTCAATCTTTATATTTATAAGTTCACCAACTCTTACTCCAGTATAAATTAGAAATGCTACAATTGTAAAATCTCTTTTATTCTTCTTTACGACCTCTAAGAATTTTTTAACCTCATCTTTTGTGAGAAATGTTGGCAATGTTTTCGAGGTCTTTGGTGGATCTAATGTTTCAAAATCAATGTGGAGTTCCTTTTTGATGAATTTTGCAAAACTTCTAAGAATTAGCGTTTGAGTTGCTCTTGTGTTTTTTGATATGTTTTTCTTTAAGAAATATTTTTGTATGGATTTTGTGTCAGGTATTTTGAATTCATTCAAGAAATCATTTATTATATATCGGTAGTTTTTAACCGTTAACGGTGAATAACCCTTTAACATCAGGTGCATTGAAAATTCATGAACAATTTTCTCCTTATTAAATTCTATTTCCATATTTTAAATTATACCAGAAAATTTTTTAGGAACTTATTAAAAACTCTTTTTAATTCCTTGACTTAAATTATTAATGTGATATAAATAATTGTATTATGAAAGAATTTATTGGTATTGATTTAGGCGGAACAAAGATATTTGGCGTAAGAATAAACGATAATTTTGAAATACTATCAAGTAAGAGAGTCTTGACAGGTGATGTAAATAATCTTAAAGCGATAATTGAAAACCTTATAAGCGTCATTAATGAACTAAGAACAGAAAATACAAAAAGTGTAGGTTTTGGTGTTGCAGGTTTCATTGATTTTAAAAATGGTATTATTCACGGTTCTCCAAATATTCCTGCGCTAAAAGAAATAGATTTAAAAAGAATTATTAAGAAAGAAACAGGTTTGGATGCATTTGTCGATAATGATGCAAAAACTGGTGCACTTGCAGAACTATACGTGGGAAGTGGTAAAAATTTAAAAGATTTTTTGTTTATTGCTTTTGGTACTGGAATTGGTTCTGCAATAGTTACTAATGGTTTAATTGTGCGAGGTAAAGATAATCTTGCAGGCGAAATAGGACATATTACTCTTGATCCGAGAGGACCACTGTGTGGTTGCGGAAAATATGGATGCTTTGAAGCATTTGCATCAGGGCCTTCAATAAGAAGAATTTATCTTGAACGTGTTGGTAAAATTAAAAAAACGCCATTATTAGATAGCGTTAATTACGATTTTGATTTGGTAGATACTCCTCTAATTTTTCAATTCAAGAATACAGATCCTGTAGCAAAAGAAGTTCTCTATGAAACAGCAATGCATATTGGACATGGCCTTTCAATTGTTGTAAATCTTTTAAATCCAGAAAAGATAATAATCGGCGGTGGATTAGGCGAGTCTCTGAAGCTTATTTTTGAGGATATTATGGATAGCTTTTATAAGAATACCCTTAAAATTCCAGGCAAGAGTGTCCAGTTTGAATTTTCATCCTTGGGCAATATAGGTGTTGCCTTGGGCAGCGGAATTCTTGCTTCAATTAATATTTAGGAGGTCTTTATGAAAGATACTTTAGACGTTGTGCTACTTTTGGGATTACCTGCATCAGGTAAGTCTGAAATTAGAAAATTTATACGAAGTCTTGATGAAGAAACTCGTATAAGAGAGTTTCATCTTGGAAATGACATTCACATTGATGATTTCCCCTATGTCTTCTTTATGAGAAGAATTGATGAAGAACTTGAGAAGCTTGGCGAAAGAAGAATATTTTATGCATCAAACGAAAGCCCATTTACCGAAGGTAGAGACTGGCTTACTTTAACGGAACTTATAAATCTTGAATTTAAAGATATTGTTGAAAAAAGACAACACAACGAAGATTTTGCTTTTGCAACACTTACAAGAAGAATTGATGAAGCTTCAGAGAAATTTGGAATTCAAGAACGTCTTTCAACACTTTCCCAAAGTGTCTTTAATGCACTTTCCTCGAAATTATCAAAAGAGGCAAGGGATATAATCTCAAATATAAATAAAAGTGCAAAAAGTGATTTAGAAAATTCGACCTTTGTAATTGAGTTTGCTCGAGGTGGTGCTCTTAACTTGACTCCGCCACTTCCTTACCCTTATGGGTATGAACATACTTTAAATGCTCTTGATGAGATGATTCTTAAACTAGGAGTTATTCTTTATGTGTGGGTGACACCTGAGGAATCGAGGAGAAAGAATTTTGAAAGGGTAAATCCAAACGAACCTGGTTCAATTTTACATCATGGAGTTCCGCTTGAAGTAATGCTTAAGGAGTATGGTGTTGATGACATGGAGTATCTAAAAAGTATCTCAACTATGCAAGACCATATTTTCTTGGAAAAGAAAAATTTGTTTGTTCCAGTTTCTTTTTTTGATAATAGAAATGATAAAACAACATTTTTGCGAGATGATGAAAGTAAATGGGATAATGAAAAGGTATCCATCATATTCAATGATTTGAAAGCTTGTTTTGATAAACTTTATACTTTAAAGAAAGGAGCATAAATATGGAGGATCTTATCATTAAAAAAAGACCGAGGAGATATTATCCTGAAGATTTTTCAGTCGAAAATAGAGAAAATTTTGAAAATGCTTTAAAAAACTTACTAAATGAACCCGTACAAAACAAAGAAGAATTACTCTATTTCCTGGAAAAATGGGGAGAATTATCTGATATTTTGGAAGAAACTTATGCATGGAAGTATATAAACATGACAAGATTTATGAATAAAAAGGAATATCAAGAAGATTTTAATAAGTTCTATTCTGAAGTTGTCAGCGTTGCGATGCAATACGAGTTTAAGCTTAAAAAGAAGTATTATGATTCTCCTGCAAGAAGAGAGTTTACAGAGCCTGAGTTTAAACACCTTGATACAATTATTTCGAATTCAATAGAAATTTTTAGAGAGGAAAATATACCTTTATTCGTTAAAGAACACGAAATTGCGAATAGGTACGGAGAGACAATAGCTAAATTAACTGTTAATTTTAGAGGGGAAGAAAAAACTTTTTCACAGATGAATGTTTTTTTGAAAGACCCTGACAGAGGAACAAGAGAAGAGGCATGGCAAAAGAAATACGAGGCGCTTAGTAAGGTTTCAGCTGACCTCGTAAAGTTCTTTGATGAACTTAAGGAGATAAGAGCGCTTCAAGCAAAGAATGCTGGTTTTAATAATTACAGAGATTACAAGCACGTTGAAAAAGGAAGATTTTCATATACTGTTCAAGATGTTCTCAATTTTCATGAAGTTGTAAAGAAAGTTGTTGTACCGTTCCTTAAGGAACGTAATGAAATAAAAAGACAAAAACTCGGTCTTGATTCATTACGTCCATGGGATACATCGATTGATGTTGATAACAGGGTTTTAAAGCCATTTCAAACAATAGATGAATTTGTTGAGAAGGCAATTAAAGTGTTGGGTCATGTGGATGATGAATTTGGATTAAATTTATTGAGAATGAAGGCTTCTAATTTCCTTGATCTTGAAAATAGAGTTGGTAAAGCACCCGGTGGTTATAATATGGGTCTTCCAGAGCACGGATCTTCTTTTATTTTTATGAATGCAGTAGGACTTAATTCCGATGTGAGGACTCTTTTGCACGAGTCAGGGCATTCTCTTCATAGTAAATATACGGCAGATATTCTTATACATCCATTCAAAGAGTATCCAATGGAAGTTGCAGAACTTGCCTCAATGAGTATGGAGATGTTTACTGTTGATTACTTATTTGAATACTACGACAAACCTGAGGATCTTAAGAAAGCTAAAAGAGAACAAATTGAAGGTGCTCTTGCATTTTTACCATGGTGCATTGCAGTTGATGGTTTCCAGCATTACGTTTACACTAATGATGCAGACGAAAAAGAACGTGAAGAATATTTTGTGAATTTAATGAGAGATCTTGCAGCAGGTGTTGATTGGTCAGGCCTTGAAGAAAGGTTAAAAATTTTGTGGATGCAGCAGCTACACATTTTTGAAGTGCCATTCTACTATATTGAGTATGGTTTTGCACAACTTGGGGCACTTGCGATGTATAAAAACTATAAAGAAAATAGAGAAAAGACAATTAAAAACTATAAGGAGTTTTTGAGTTTAGGTTATAAAAGGCCAGTTCCCGAACTCTATAAAGCGGCAGGAATAGAATTCAAATTTAGTGAGGAATATGTAAAGGATCTTGTTGATTTTGTAAAAGAGGAGTTAAAGTTGCTTGATTAAAACCTCTTGACTTATTTTTAAAAATCATTATCCTATATAGGAATTGAATTTAAGAATTTACGGAGGTAAATAAATGCCTATATTAAAAGCGTCAAAAAAGTCAGTTAGAAAAGATGAAAAAAGAAGAGAAAGAAACGAATACTATAGAGTTGCTTTAAAAAGGGCACTTGACTTTGCAAAAAAGAGTGGATACGCCGAAGAAAAGGTAAGAGAGGCAATTAAGATTATTGACAAACTTGAGGCAAAAGGAATACTTCATGCTAATACAGCAGCCAGAAAAAAGTCAAGATTAATGGCAAAGTTTAATCAGGCAAAGAACCAAGAGGCAACCGCATAACTCAAGACACTCTTGATAGAATATAATTTCGTAAAGAAAGGGGAAGGTCAATTTCCCCTCTTTTTGATTTTACGTCAAACTCAACAAAGGCACTGTATTGTTTTAAGATGTTTTCAATGTTTGCTACTTCAAGGTTTTTTATGATTTCCTCAAGAGTCTTAGTTCTAAGATAAGTTCCAAAAATTGAAGCAATATATTCATTAATTGCCCTAAGATTTAGTCCTTCTTTATTTTTAAGATCGTTTACAATAAGGTAAATTGACAGAGTTTTCAATACTTGTGAAAGGATAAGATTTTCTTGTCCTTGGTCTTTTAGAAAGTGATCGAGCATTCTTAATACATCGTTTCTCCTCGAGAACATTATTGCGTTAACGAATTCAAAGATATCTTCTTCTCCTAATTCCTTTACAATTTCCGAAACGGTCTCTTTTCGTATTTCTTTTCTATCTCCAACATAAAAAGCAAGTTTTTTAATTTCTGTTGATAAAGCATAGAAATTTGTATCAAGCCTTCTTATCAATTCCTTTATTGCATCCTTTGTAATTGTTTTTCCATATTCTTTTGCTTTCTTTTCAATCCAAATTTCAATCTGATTAAGAGGAGCAGTATAGTCTTTTACAATAATGAAATTTCCTTTGGGTATGCTTACGTCTTTTTGATTTATAATGAGTATCACCTTTGTAAAATCTGGAATTGATGCACTTGTGAGTTTCTGTAAGTTCTGTTTCGGGATTTGTTCCCCATCTTTTACAAGCACAAATTTTAAAGAAAAAAACGGGGGTGAAGTTATAACATTTATAAATTCTTGGTATGTCAAACTTCCCCCTGTTAGTTTTACAAAGTCAAGATTATTTGAATTATTTCCAAAAATTCTATCTACGTATTTTTTCACAATTTGATCTTTAAGATAATGGTCTTCTCCTAAAAGGATTATTAAAGACTCCTTTGGAAGTTCATTGTCAAGTTCTTTTAGAAGTTCAATTGCAGAAATTTCCCTCATGGATAAATTTTCTCAAGCATTCGGGGGAATGGTATTGTCTCTCTTACGTGTGTGAGTTTTGCAATCCAAGCAAGAGTTCTTTCAAGTCCTATACCAAATCCACTGTGAGGGACTGTTCCGTATTTTCTCAAGTCAAGGTACCATTTATAGTTTTCAATTGGAAGATTATTCTCTTGCATTCTCTGTAAAAGTAAATCGTAATCGTGAATTCTTTGACTTCCGCCAATGATTTCACCATATCCTTCAGGTGCAAGTAGATCTGCTGCAAGAACTGTTTCTGGATCATCTGGGTCTGGTTGCATATAGAATGCCTTTATCTCTTTTGGGAAATGGTGTATGAATACAGGTTTATCAAATTCGTTTGATAGTGCAGTTTCTTCATCTCCGCCAAAGTCATCCCCAAATTTAACATTAAACCCCTTTTTGTTTAGTAGTTCAATTGCATCTCTGTAATGTAACCTTGGAAAAGGCGGCACTACTTTTTCAAGAGGTTTTGTGTCTCTTTCAATAATTTCTAATTCCGTTTTGCAGTTTTTCAAAACTTCTTGCACGACATATGAGAGCATATCTTCTTGAAGTTTGAGATTTTCTTCAAATGTTAAATACGCAACTTCTGGTTCAAGCATCCAAAATTCCATAAGATGTCTTCTTGTTTTTGATTTTTCTGCTCTAAATGCAGGACCAAAGCAATAAACCTTTCCAAATGCCATTGCTGCTGCTTCCATGTAAAGTTGACCGCTTTGCGAAAGGTATGCCTTTTCTCCGAAATAATCTGTTTCAAACAACGTCGTTGTACCTTCACATGCAGCTGGCGTTAAGATGGGTGCATCAATAAGCGTAAAACCTCTTGAGTCAAAAAAATCTCTAAGTGATTTTGCGATTCTATGCCTGATGCGTAAAATTGCCCATTGTCTTTTAGAGCGAAGCCATAGATGTCTGTGCTCCATTAGGAATCCAATGCCATGTTCTTTAGGTGTTATGGGATAATCCTGGGTAAGTTGTACAATTTCGAGTTCCTTTAGGTCGAGTTCATAACCAAAAGGTGCTCGTTTCTCTTCCCTTACCGTACCTCTTACTATAATTGAGGACTCTTGTGTAAGTCTCTTTGCTTTTTCAAAGGTCTCATCAGTTACATCATTTTTTGAAACAACACATTGCATTATGCCAGTACCATCACGCACGAGTACAAAAACAATTTTTCCACTTGTACGCATGTTGTAAACCCAACCTTTTATCTCAACAAATTTTCCTACATTATCTTTAGCCTCATTAATATACATAGATTTTTTTATTCCTGGAAAATTTCCCAGGGCTGAGGTATTTTTTACCGCCTTTTAATCTTGCCCATCCTCAGCGGGCGGAATTTGGGCTATTAGTTTTTATTATACTCAAATTTCTTCAGTTTTTGATAAACACTTAGGACATTTTGGATAAGGTGGAATAAACTCAAGGATATTATCTCTAACAATCTCAAAGGTATCAAGATAGCTAGCTTTGTAAGTAAATTCGCTTAACTCTTCTATTGGACGTTCCTCTTTTTTATTCTCGACAAGAGTTTCTGGAATATAAGTTTCATCGACTTCAATTTTTAATTTCTCATCAAATTCTTCAAGACAAACTACACAAGTTAACCTAAGTGTTGCAAAAATCTCTCCTGTAACTCGAATTTCTCTTTGACCAAGATTTTCGAAGTTGAGATGCACTTTTACAGGTCCAATTATTTTTACTGGCATCTCAATGTCAGTAAAATCTATTTCCTCAATTATTTCTAGATTTCCTTCATCAATAATTCTATCTATTTGTAATTTCATTTGAAATTTCCTCCTTGCTTTCTTTTATTGTAGAAAGCGCCTTCTCAAGAACCCCTTCTATTTTTGAAAGTACATCGTTTGCAAATTGCAAGGCGTCTTTTTTAATGTGTTCTGCCTCTGCCTTTGCGTTATTGATTATCTCTTCTTTTTCTCTTTTTGCCTCTGCAATAATGTTAGATTCACTAACTTTCTTTTTGAATTCGACTTCCGCTTCTTTCAAGATACGCTCTTTTTCTTCATAAGCATCCTGCAGAATCATATCTCTTTGTTTGGTGATATTAACTGCTTGCTTTACCTCATCTGGGAGCATCGCCTCAATTCTTATAAGTATTCCTAAAATTTCGTCTCTATCTATTGTTATGTACTTAGAGAAGGGAACTTTTTTTGCATTTTCTACAATTTTTTTAAGGTTTTCTATTTCATCAATTATACTTTTACCCATAGATCATCTCCTTAATTTTTCGCTTAATCTCTTTTGTACTTCTTTTGGGACAAACTGTGATATATCGCCACCATTGAAGGCAATTTCCTTGATAAGGCTTGAACTTATAAAGGCCGTATGTGGTGCTGCTATTATAAAAATTGTTTCAATGCCTTTTAGCATTATTGTATTTGCTTCAAACATTTCTCTTTCATATTCAAAATCTTTGTTTGAGCGAAGCCCTCGCAATACTAAGTTTATTTTATGTTCCCTGAGGTAATCCACAAGTAATTTTTCGAGTTTGTCTACCTTTACGTTTGTGATGTCAGAAACACATCTTTTTACAATGTCGACTCTTTCTTCTAAAGAAAATAGTGTATTTTTTTCGTCTCTTTTTGCAACAAGCACAATGACTTCATCAAAAATTTTACTTGCTCTTTTAATTATTTCAAGATGCCCATTTGTAAGGGGATCAAATGTCCCTGGGTATACAACAACCTTCTTCATACTTTAAGTATAGATAAAAGAAAAAATCTTGCAAATTCTTTATAAAAATCGTAAAATAATTATATGAAAAATGCAACTTTTAAGGTATTAGTTCTTTTGATTGTTGTTTTATTATTTGTAGGGTGTGGGCAATATAATGCAGAAGTTGTCAGTGTCCCAAATTTTGTTGGGATGAAAGCCTCAGAGGCGCAAAATCTTGCAAAAAATAGTGGTATTATCCTCCAAGTTGTTGCTACGCAACCAAGCGAAACTTATCCTATTGATACAATAATCTCGCAAGATCCAAACCCAGGAACGGAAGTTAAAAAAGGTGGCATTGTTAAAATTATTTTAAGCTCAGGGTTTTCAACAATTACAGTCCCAGAAGCTGTAAATAAAGATTTTAAAGACGCAAGGGAACTTATAATCAATGCAGGTCTAACTTTGGGTGAGATAAAAGAAGTTGAAGTTGATGCTCCTGTTGGAACAGTTATTGCTCAATCACCGGATCCAAACACGGTCGTACAACCAGGCACTAAAGTTGATTTAACAGTAAGTATTGGCACTTTTGTTGTTGTTCCGAATGTTATTGGAAAAAGTGTTGATGAAGCAAAGACAATTTTAGAAAATGCAGGGCTTGTGCTGTATAAAGTGGATTCATTTGATAAGCCGGTTCCAAATGCACCGCCAAAAACGGTTCTTTACCAATATCCAATGCCCAATGCAAAAGTGCAAAAAGGCACTCAGGTACTATTGAGGGTATCGAAATGAAATTTATAATCTCGCCTTCAATTATTTCAGCAGACTTTACAAGCATTAAGGAGGAATTAAAAAAGGTTGAATATTTTGGAAATAGTTTTCTTCATCTTGATATTATGGATGGTAATTTTGTTCCTAATATTACCTTTGGTCCGTTTATAGGAGAACAATTACGGAAGATAACCAATCTTCCGTTTGATACTCACCTTATGATAAACCACCCAGAGGAGTTTATAGAAAAATTTGCAATGTTTTCAGATTATATCACCTTTCATATTGAAGAAACAAGGTTTCCTTTTAGGCTTGTTAATGCTATAAAAAATTTAAACAGAAAATGTGGTATTTCACTTAATCCTTCAACACCAATTGAACAAGTGTTTGATGTTTTGCCATATGTTGATTTAGTTCTCATTATGAGCGTTGAACCAGGTTTTTCTGGGCAGAAGTTTATACGAGAAACTCTTCCAAAAATTATAAAAGTTCGAGAATTTAGGGATAAAAATAGTTTAGAACTCTTAATTTCAGTTGATGGTGGGATTAACGAAGAAACAATACCTTTAGTTCTTGAAGCAGGAGCAGATGTCCTTGTAATGGGAAACTTTTTCTTTAAGAATGATTTTGAGTTCGTAAGAAGTATTATTGAAAGATACGGAGGATAAAAAAATGGCTCCCAAATGGGAGCCTAAACATTTAATTGGGTAATAAATATCTTTTTAGTTTTTCTATTATGACTCTCTTTGGAACTGCGCCAACTATCTGATCTACCATCAAGCCGTTTACAAATATACCAAGCGTCGGAATGCTCATAATTCCATATTCAACTGCAAGATTTTGGTTTTCATCTACGTTTACTCTAACAACTTTTAATTTTCCTGCATATTCTCTTTCCAGCTCTAAAATAATGGGCTCAATCATTTTGCATGGGACACACCATTCAGCCCAAAAATCCACAAGTACAGGTATGGGAGAATTTAGAACTTCTTCCCTAAAATTTGTTTCGTTTACTTCCATCTTTTCACCTCACTCTTTAAGTAGTGAATCAATTTCTTTTGATAGAACGTCTTCCATGTTGGGATCGTATCCAATAATCATTTTAGCAATTTTTCCATTTTTATCAATAATAAAGAATCTTGGGATACTATTAACTCCATAGAGTCCTGCAACTTTGCTGTTGGGATCCGCCACAACAAGGTATTTCATTCCCTGTTCTTTGATAAATTGTTGTACTTTACTTAAATCGTCTTGATCAAGGTTAATGCCAATAACAACAACGCCTTTATCTTTATACTTTTCATAGATCGCCTCAACATGTGGAATTGTCATTCGGCACGGACCACACCATGTTGCCCAGAAATCAAGAAGCACAACTTTCCCTTTGAGGTCTGATAGTTTTACTACATTGCCGTTGTTATCTTTCCAGGAAAAATCAGGTGCAGTTTCTCTATCATTTCCTGTTTGTGCCGTTGTATTATTAGCATTTGCTGTGTTGTTTGTACTTGTTTGAGAGCAGCCGGTAAGAAGCCCTGCAACAAGTAAAATTACTGCTATAAAAACGATTATTTTCTTCATCTCTTCACCTTCCTTGTAGGAATTATAATTGAAAAAGGTGAATCTGTCAATGATCTTTTTTGACTTTCATTTCTTTAATCTCTTTATTGATCTTATCTTTTAAATCGTATTTCTTACCAAACCTGTATTCGTAGTATAAATTAAGTAGTTTGCCAAATTCTTTATCTTTTCCTTTTCGTTTTGCAAATTCTAAGATTGTCTCTGTTTTAGTTCTGTCGTTTCCTAACAAATTTATTATTTTCCTTGTTATGGTATCAATTTGTTCAACTCTTCTTGTTCTTAGGAATAAGAAGGTTATTAAAAGTAGCAGGGGGCCAAATATTAAGACATAATAAGTTTTTTGTCTTAAAATCTCGATTAAGTTAATGGTAGTTTTTCCAAAGTTCGTAAAGGTACTCTGCACACTTGAAAAAAGTTGCAATTGAGAATCAACGCTATATGTTACAAAGTTTTTATACCAGAACATTCTTATTGAATCTATAAATAAACTTAGTTTATTAGCTTCTATTTGTGAAGGAGGGGTTGGATCAACTCTTATCCAAGAGTTGTTTAAATAAACTTCAGCCCATGTATGTGCATCTTTTGCCCTTACAATGTAATATTTAAGAGCGTCATTCCATTCCGTTGTAACAAAGCCAGAGACAAGACGCACTGGGATATTTGAGGCTCTTCCAAGTATCACGAATGCTGTTGCAAAATGTTCACAATAACCACTTGAATGGTTCAAAATAAAATCATCGATGTTTTTTGCAGTTGGATTCAAGGAATATTCATTATTCGTCCGTAGATAATTAATAATTAAATTAATTTTCTCGGTTTGATTATGGGTGTTTTGAGTTATCGATTTAGCGAGTTCTATTATCTGTGGATTTATACCCCTTATATCGAGATACCTTTTTAAATCATCTTTTGACAGTATCTCTTTTGGTGGTGAGTTCTCAAAAAATGAGTCATACTTTACTGTTCTGAAAAATGGTGCATCAAAGAATAGATTTTTATTGTCATCCATATACAGGAAATTGAAGTTCCCAAATATTCCTGCTGGATAATCAACTTGAAAAACTACATTTGTATTATTTGGGTCAAGGTAAATTGTAGCCTTGTTCACAGCCCTTTTAAGGAAAATGCCAAAAAGGTCGGGATAAGCTTTTTCTTTTGGCTCAATTTTGTACCATTTGCCATTTAAGAATGTTGCGTATCTCAATCCTGATATGTAAAGAGGTGCGTTCTGCTTCTCCTTTTCAACTCTCATAACAATTGTGTAGTCAAGCGTAATTGGGTTTGAGTCTATTGAAACTTCTTCAGAGAAATTTGAAGTTGCTCTTGCACCAATCGGATTTCCATGAATTACACCAAGTGTAAAACGCGGAAGTATGAAGAAAAGAAGGAATGAAAATAAAATCGATACACCAATAAAAGTAATTATATCATTCCACTCTGGCAAAGATTTTCCTAAAGGCAATGAGTTTTTAAAATGTGTTTGTGTAAGAAAGAGAAAAGACGATACAAGAAATAAAATAGAAATAAAGCCGAACCCAAATGATATTGTTCCGATTGATGAAAGAAGTGAGAGCATTAGTCCTACTACAAAGATTTCAAAATAGTCTCTTGAATCGCTTGAGATTGCAAATTTAGCACTCATTGAGGTTACAAGTAGAGATGACACAACTATAAAAAGATCACTACGAATAGAAAGAAGAGTAAGGAACACAAGAAGAGGGAATATTTCGAATCCTTTTTTAAAGTCTTTTGGTATCTGTGTTTTCTTTAAAGCACATGCAAGAATAGGAAATACAATAAGCAAAATGAGAGCATTGTATATAAGCACAACAAAAGCGATAGAAGAAATTGAAAATAATAAGAAAAAAATACACAGGCTATCAAATTTAGATAAATTCGATATTTTCATGTGTAATTCCTTTTGTTTTTGTAATTGGTTCGTTATCTTCAAGGTTTACTTCCGATAAATATCGCATTATTTTTAAGTAATCTTCATAACTTGCGCATTTTAGTTTGATTTTGTGGCTTATAAACATAAAATTTATACGATCGTGAAATAGTTTGTATGTTAAAGATGCGGTTTTCTTCACGGCAATTTCAAAATGGTCTTCATCAAACATTTTCTTGGAGTTGTTGAATATAACAACAAAATCTGTTCCTTCTGAATTTGCAAGTGTGATTACCTTTTCTTCACCTAACTTAGCAGAGATTTTCCAGGAAATCTTTCTTGCATCCAATCCTTCTTTATAATCATCAATTGAGTAAAAATCTCCGTCATTGTCCTGTTTTAGCGTGTTTGATTGGAACGAATTTTTTTGTGTTATAAATACATTCCTTATTTCTGGAAATACATAGAATGTTTCATTTATTATTCTTTCTTTTTCTCTTGTAAAGAAACCAAAAGGATACGAAGAACTTATTGAAACCTTTTTTATTTCATATCTTCCTCGTCTAACAAAAGTAAAATTCTCATTTTTCTTTGCCTGTTTTTCTAACAAGTCAAAATGAAATACTTTTCCCAAAAGTTCAACTTCAATTACAAATTTTTTTCTTTTCTCGAGATTGACGAGGAAAACCGAAATAAAAGTTTCTTTGTTTGCATAAATTTCTTGAGGAAATTCAACTTTAATTTCTATATTAAAGAGATTCTTTACTGCAAGATAGGATGAAACTCCCATTAAAGACAGTGCAATTGCAAAAATAAGATAAATCATGTTATTACCGGAATTAAAAGCTGCAAATCCAAGGATTATTAGTACCAATATGTAAAATGTCCCTTGCCTTGTTATTTTTATTTTGCTATATGGGAACTTGTGTTTCGAAAACAATGTTCTCAATAATTTCATCTTTAAACTTCTCTTCATATTCATTAAATATAAGTCTATGCTTAAGGACAGGTTTTGCAAGTTTTTTAACATCTTCAGGAATTACAAAATTTCTATTCATAATTTTTGCATAAGCTTTAACTGCTTTCACAAAATCTATTGCACCTCTTGTACTCAATCCAAGTTTTATAAATTTAGATGTGCGAGTTTTTTTGACAATTTCGTAAAGGTAATTTAAAACACTTCCTTCTATAAATACTTCTTTTGCTTCATTAATTATTTGAGTTAGTTCATTTAGATGTAAAACTGTGCCTAAATCTTTTGCTTCAAGTTTGTTTCCATTTTGTAAAATTTTTATTTCGGTTCCTGGTTCAGGATAACCTACCTCAAGAGAAATCATGAATCTATCAAGTTCGCTTTCGGGTAATGGATAAGTACCGGCAAACTCAACTGGGTTTTCCGTTGCAATAACCATAAAAGGATTCGGAAGTAGGTATCTTTTGTTTTCTACTGAAACTGTTCTTTCACTCATACCTTCAAGTAAAGCAGATTGAGTTTTTGGTGGTGCTCTGTTTATTTCATCTCCAATAACAATATTTGCAAAAATAGGGCCTTTTCTAAATTCAAATGTATTAGTCTCTTTATTAAAAATTGTAATTCCTATAATATCTGTTGGCAAAAGATCTGCTGTAAATTGTATTCTTGATGTTTGAGCATCGATTGACCTTGCAATTGATTCTCCAAGAGTAGTCTTACCTACCCCTGGTATATCAATGTAAATAAGATGGCCTTCTGCAATAAGTGGCACGAGTGACAGAAGAATTGTTTCTCTTTTTCCCAAAATAACTTTTTCAACGTTTTCAACTATCTTTTTTATCCTTGGATCTACTTCCATTCAAATTCCTCCTTGTGGTCTAAAAGGTACTTAATTTCGTCATTTTTGTTCTTTATTTCTCCTTTTAATCTTAATATGGTTAGTAAATCAAAGATTTTTCTATATTGCGGTCCTTCTTTTAATCCGAGTTCTTTCAAATCGGAGCCTTTGAGTTCATTTTTTATGAATCTCAGTTTTTCAAGATAATCTTTCAAAAATTTCTTAATTATCCCTTTTGCTTTATAGTAGTATGCTTGAACATAAATTAATTCAAGCCTGTTTAGTTTAAGGACAACAGAAGCTAAATCCTCTTTCTTAAAGATTCTTCTAATATTTTTAAAAGTCTCCATTGCTTCTTTCATTTTGAGAATCTCATTCTTTTTGATACCGAATATTCTATTTACTTCTTCCTCATTTATATTTCCCTTTGAAAGGTATGTGAGGAATATGAAAGCATAAAGCCTTTTTATAGCATTTTTTTCGATTTTGTAGAATAATTTTATTGCGTTGATTGTTGATTTTGTAATGTTGTTAATTCTGAACAATTCTTTTATAATCCCATAGTTTGTAAATAGTTGAATAACTCTATCTATTTCGTCCTTTACGATCAGCTCTCTAAGTTCTTCCTGAACTCTCTCTGATTTGCTTGAGAATAGGGCCCCAATTTCAACTGCTTTTTTAAGAAGAATTTCTGTTTCTTTTGATAACTTAAATCCAAGTTCGATCATATATTTTATTGCTCTAAAAATTCTTGAAGGATCTTCAATGAAGGATAGTGGTTTTAAAACTCTTATAATGCCTTTAAGAAGATCGTCGTATCCGTTAAAATAATCAAAGAGTATACCAAAGTTTTTCTCTCTGATGTCAACTGCCATTGCATTAATAGTAAAGTCCCTTCTTGCAAGATCCTCCTTTAAGGTAGCCTTCTCAATAACTGGCACAAGAGATTTATCTATGTAGTATTCTCTCCTTGCTGTAACAAAATCAAAATTGACGTTGTTGAAAATAAAGTGAACTGTTTGAGTTTCCTCAAATATCTCTATGGTGCCATTAAATTTTTCCTTCAGCTTTTTTCCGAGACTTACTGCATCGCTTGTGACAAAATCAAAATCAACCATTTTTTTACCAAGAAGTGCATCTCTTACAGCGCCACCAACAAGGTAAATTTCTATGTTTAGACTGCTTGCAATCTTCCCAAATTCTTTTAGGAGCTTTAGTGTTTCTTTGCTCGTTGCGTTTTCGATTACTTTTGCGATATATTTTTTGTCTGGAACTTGTGAAGTTTTAATACTTCTTGGTATTTCTTTCATCATATCTTCAAATTTATACGCTTTGAGAAGATCACTTCTTGAGATTATTCCTACAATTCGTCCGTTGTGTTCTACAAGTACTCGTCCGACATCTTCGTTTACCATTTTATCTTCAATATCTCTAAGATTATCAAATGCTTTAACCAAGACTATCTTTGGGGAGAAAAATTGTTTTACGGAACTATTTCTCTTTCCAAAAAGATATGCCTTTTCAACATTTTTCTTCTCTATAATACCTATTATTTCTCCATTTTCTTCGACTGGTAAACCAGAATAACCCATCTTTACCATTATTTCAAGGGCGTCTTTTATTGTTGCATTTGAACGGATTGTCTTAACTGGCGAACTCATTATGTCTCTTGCTTTTAATGAGTAGAAATTTGCAAGGTTAACAGCTTCGAGTATCTTTTCTGTAACCTTGTCAATTGACTCACCCTTTAATATACCCGAAACTGCTGTTGGATGTCCTCCGCCATTAAAGGTATCTGCGATCTCTGTCAAGTTGAAAGATTCATTTACGCTTCTTCCAATTATATGTACAGTGTCTAAAATTTTAACAAGAACGAAGATAACATCAAGGTCAATCATTTCAAGAATTTTATGAGCAAGGATTGATACTCCAGGTATATATTTTTCTAAGTCTGCATAAGTTATCCCAATTTTGTGTCCATTTAAGTTGTATTCTTTGAGTTTTTCAAGGAGAGTTTTCAGAAGATTCAACTGTTCCTCTTGAAGAAATGGTGAAGTAAATCTGTGGATGAGTTTCATATCGACTCCAAAAGAAAAGAGGGATTCGAGCGCCTTGAAGTCATCGCTTGTAACGGATGGAAATGATAGTGAGCCTGTATCTTCGTAAATCCCTAATGCGAGTATTGTTGCTTCTATTGGAGTAAGGCGGACTTTTTTTAACCTGAGAAGATTCACAAGAATAGTCGTATTTGCTCCAACGTTTTTATTGATTACAATTGCGTTTTCTATATCTGTTTCGCCTGGATGATGATCAATAACAACAATTTGGACATTCTCCTTTTTGAGGAGTTCGACACCGTTTCCGATTCTGTTTTTCAATCTTGTATCTACAACAATGATCCTTGATATGTTTTCAAAAAAATCTTTTGGAAGGTCTCTCATTTTCTTGAAATTGAGAATATCGGAAAATAGGGAGATTATTTTTTGAGCATTAATATCTGTTGAACCAGGATGAATTACAACTGATCCTGGATATAGCTTTGAGGCTGCAAATGCAGATGCGATTGCGTCAAAATCTGCTCCTGCATGGGTTAAAATTACAGTATTATTGCTCATTAAAATAGTTTATCAATACCTTCGTCTGATACTCTGTAATAAATAAGTGGAGGTGGTTTAATAGGTGTGTCTTTTACTTCGATAAGGGAATTAAATCTGCTTAATGCTTCTTCTAGTTTTGCTTCATTATTTGAAAGAATCGTTCCTATTACTTGTCCTTTTTCAATGTAGTCTCCCAATTTAACAGGAAACCATATACCACATGATAGGTCTATTACGTCTTCTTTCTTTTCTCTTCCTGCACCTAAAAATTGTGCAAGCCTTCCTAAACCTTTTGTATCAATTTTTGAAACATAACCTGTTTTTTCTGAAATTATGTCCTTTTTGAACTTTGCCTGTGGGAGAAGGCTAAAGTCGTTTATAACTTCCTTGTTTCCTCCTTGTGCCTCAATAATTTCTGATAGTTTTTGAAGAGCTTTTCCACTTGTTATTGTCTCTCTTATAAGTTCTTTACCTAAAGTTATTTCAGAGACTTTTCCACCCAATACAAGCATTTCGCTTCCAAGAGTTTCTATTACTTCAAACAATCTTTTACTTCCTTTTCCTTTAAGGATACTTATTGCCTCTTCTACTTCAATGGAGTTTCCTATGGCATCTCCAAGCGGTTCGTTCATATCGGTAATATACGCAACTGTTCTTCTTCCCAAAGAATTTCCGATTCTAACCATTGCTTCGGCAAGTTTGAGTGCGTCATCGAGGTCTTCCATGAATGCTCCATTACCAACTTTAACATCAAGTACTATTGCATCTGTTCCAGATGCAATTTTCTTACTCATTATGCTTGATGCGATAAGGGGGATGCTATCAACAGTTCCTGTGACATCCCTTAGTGCATAGATCTTTTTATCTGCAGGAACCAATTCTCCACTTTGAGAGATAATTGCACCACCTACACGGTTTACGATGTTTATAAATTCTTCAATTGGAACTTCTACTCGAAATCCTGGGATAGATTCAAGTTTATCTATCGTTCCGCCTGTATGACCTAAACCTCTTCCCGACATTTTTGCAACAGGAACACCCAATGATGCAACAATTGGGACAAGCGGTATTGTAACTGTATCTGCTACACCACCGGAACTGTGTTTATCAACCTTGGTACCATTGATTTTTGATAGGTCTATAGTTTTTCCACTGTGAATCATTACATCAGTTAGACTCGAAAGTTCTTTCTCATCCATTCCTCTGAACCAAACGGCCATAAGAAACGCAGCCATTTGATAATCCGGTACAGTGCCATCAACATAACCCATTACAATTTCTTTTATTTCGTTATCTTCAAGGTGTTTTCCATATTTCTTTTTTTCAATGATTTCAACAATACTCATTTTTTTAAACCTCCTCAAGAAACTCACTTAAAATTAGGGAGATTTTTTCACCACATTCTTTTGCTATCTGAATGACTTTCTCGTGCTGTACTTTCCCTTCTTCAAATGCATTATCGGTAATGCAAGAAAGTCCAACAACTTTCATTCCATAAAAGCGCGCCATTATTACTTCTGGTACGGTTGACATTCCTACAGCATCTATTCCAAGACGTTCCATCAAAAGTAATTCTGCAATTGTTTCAAAGCTTGGCCCCATAACTGCACAATAAACGCCTTCCTTGATAGGTATGTTGTGCTTGTATGCAATTGTTTTTATTATCCTTCTATATTCTTCGTCATACACATTTGTCATGTTTACAAATTTTTCATTGCCTGGTTCTCCTCTTAGAGGATTATCAGCAAATATAAAGTTAACATGGTCTCTTATAAGCATTAGATCTCCCGCTTTAAGTGTTGGGTTTACAGCGCCTGAGGCGTTTGATACAATAAGATTTTTAATTGATAGTGCATTTGCAGTTCTTACTGTCATTGTGACTTCCTTCATTGAATAGCCTTCGTAGTAATGGAATCTTCCGTTGAAAAATACGACATTATGTTTCCCTAATTTTGCAAATACAAGTTCAGATGCGTGCCCTATTACCGTTGAGATTGGGAAGTTTGGTATTTCTTTGTAGGGCACTTTTTCATAGATTTCTGCCTTCTCAAGCATACTTCCAAGTCCTGTCCCTGTGATTATTGCAAAGTCAGGGTTGTATTTTTCTTTAAATCTTTCAAAAAATTTGTTAAGTTCTTCCATCTTCTTCCTCCTATTCGATTGAAGCTAAATAATAATAAAAGGGTTGTCCACCATAAACAAGGTCAAACTCAAACTCAGGAAAAGTTTCCTGAAGCTTTGAAAGGAGAACTTTTGCATTGTTTTCGTCGGTATCCTTGCCATAATAAATTGAGATAAACTCGGAGCCTTCAATTTTATCTTTCACATCATTCAGTAATTTAATAAAAGTTTCTTCAGGATTTTTGCCTGTTGTTGTGAGATTATCATCAAAAAATCCAATTATATCGTTTTCCTTTATTTGAAGTCCATTAAAGCTTGTGTCTCTTACCGAATAAGTGATTTCTACAACATGTATATGGTTTAAAACTTCATTTGCTATCTTTAAGTTCTCTTCAATTGTACCTTCCGAATTGAAAGAGAGTATTATGGGAACTCCCTGTGCGGGATTTTTTGTAGGTACTACTTCAACTTTTTTGTTTGTTGATAGTTTTTTTGCTTCTTGTGCAGCAAGTATAACGTTGGGATTATTTGGAAGGACAAAAACCGTATCTTTTGAGCATTCGTTAACTGCATTAAGAATGTCCTGAATAGATGGATTCATTGTTTGTCCGCCTTCAACAACTTTTTCTACACCAAGGCTCTCAAATAGTTTTTTAAATCCTTCGCCCTGTGCGATTGACACGATGGAAAATGAAAATCTACTTTCAACTTTCTTTGTTTTTTCTTCTTTTATTTGAGCGAAGGCGTCAGTTTGAATTTGCATATTTTCAATATGAGCCTCTTTTATGTCACCCTTGTCAAGAACATATGCAATTACCTTGTATGGTTCATTTGAATGAATATGAATTTTAGTAAGGTCTTCTGCATCCGCGACTACTATGCTATCCCCAAATTGTTCGAGGTCTTTTCTTATTAAGTCTCTTGGATAATTGCCAAGATAACAGAGAAGCACAGTATCAAACTTATATTCAAGCGATTCTGAAGCAACGTGTGCTTCGCTTATCATTTCTTCAATTCCTTTTGATTTGGTTAACTCACCCTTAAGCGCTTTATATCCGCCTTCAAATATATAAATTAGTCCTTGGCCGCCTGCATCTATGACACCTGCCTCTTTAAGAACAGGAAGCATCTCTGGGGTTCTCTTAAGTGTTCTTTTACCTTCTTCAATAATATAAGAGAGAAGATTGAGTATATCGTCTTTGTTTGCGAATTCAATAGAGGCCTGTGCCATTGTTCTTATTATTGTGAGTATTGTGCCTTCAACGGGTTTTATTACTGCTTGATAAGCAACTTTTGTTGCGTTTTGTAGAGCCCTTGAAAAAAGGAATCCGTCGATATACTCCACATTGTCTACTGGTTCAAAAAATCCTTTGAGTATCTGTGAGAGAATTACTCCTGAGTTTCCTCTTCCACCGATTAGTGCACCTTCGCATAGAGCTTTTCCAAAATCCCTGATATTTTTAGGATTTTTCTTATCAACATTTTCTAACGCAGTTTTAAGTGTAAGGTACATGTTAGTGCCTGTATCACCATCTGGAACAGGAAATACATTTAGTTTGTTTACTTCTTCTCTTTTCTCTCCAAGGTATTGGAGAGAACCCCTAAAAAAGTTATCGAGGTCATTAAGCATTATATATTTCATTATTCTTCTCCTTTAATTCCCCTTATTATTACATCAACATCTACGTTTTTAATTTTTGTCAGTTGCTTTACTTTATAGGATACTTGTGAAATTATTGTATTTGCGATTTCTAATACATTTGCGCCGCCTTGGAGTATTACATATAATGTGATCTTAACGGTATCATTGTCTTTAATGTCAACATCTACTCCTGCTTCATATTCTTCAATTTTAAGAGTTCTGAGTAGTTTATCGTAAAATGTTTTAGGTGCAAGGCCAACAACACCATAGCATTCTATTGTTGCATATGCTGCTATTTTTTTAATTGCATTTTCGCTTATTATTATCTTCGCCATTTTAACCTCCAAAGTTTTATAAATTATAACATAATTGGGGATTTTTGAAAATTTTTGTCTATTTTCTAATCTACTTGCAAATATTAACAAAATCTATAAAATATATAGGTAATTTTTGAAAAATATTTACAAAGTTTGGAGGTAAGATATGGCAAATAGATGTGAAATTTGTGGAAAGGGTCCGATAACGGGTAATAGAGTAAGCCACTCTAACAGAAAAACTAAGAGAAGATTTCTTCCAAATCTTCATAAGGCAAAAGTTATGATAAATGGTGAGATAAAAGTTTTAAGAGTTTGTTCGGATTGTCTCAATAAATACAAAATATAGTTAAGCTATGGAGATCCGTTCTCTTTATTTTGATGGAAGTATTCTTCACATTTTAGATCAGAGGTATCTTCCTTTTGAAGTTATTGACGTGGAGTGCAGAAGTGCTTCTGATGTATGGGAAGCAATTAATAAGATGAAGATTAGAGGTGCACCTGCAATTGGTGTTGCTGCCGCATATGGGATGTATCTCGGTCTTAGGGATTTTGAAGGAACTAAGGAAGAATTCATTAAGAAAGTAACAGAGTTAAAAAGTTATCTTGATAGTGCAAGACCTACAGCGGTGAACCTTGCATGGGCTACTAAAAGAATTCTTGATAGAATCCTTTTAAACAAGGAAAAAAGTGTTGAGGAACTGAAAGAAATTGTCCTTGAGGAAGCAAAGAATATAGAAAAAGAAGATGTAGAAAGGAACTTTAAAATTGGTGAATATGGTTCTGAGCTATTCTCTGATAATGATACCATAATGACAATATGCAATACAGGTGAATTGGCTACAGTAAAACATGGAACTGCATTCTCCGTAATTAAAAGAGCTTTTGAGAAGTATAAAAATATTTCTGTAATTGCTCTTGAAACTCGTCCATATTTGCAAGGTGCTCGCCTTACAGCATTTGAGTTAAAAGAGGCAGGCATTCCATTTAAGCTTATAACCGACAACATGGCAGCGTTTATCATGCAAAAAGGGCTTGTCACAGGAATAATTACAGGTGCAGACAGAATTGCATCAAATGGTGATACCGCAAATAAGGTTGGTACATATATGCTCGCAGTTTTGGCACACTTCCATAAAATTCCTTTCTACGTTGCGGCACCTCTTTCAACAATTGATCTCAATATAGAAAGTGGTAAAGAGATTCCAATTGAAGAGAGAAATCCTGACGAAGTAACTCACTGCATGGAAAAGAGAGTTGCTCCTCTTGGTGTGGAAGTGTATAATTTTTCCTTTGATATCACTCCTCATGAGTTAATTACAGGCATAATTACAGATAAAGGTGTAGCATACCCACCTTTCAAGAAAACTATCAAGAAGTTATTCGAATCTTAAAGAAGCTTTTACTGCTTCTATATCACTTGCAATGAGGGTTTTAAAACCCTCATTTTTTGCTTTATATGCTATCAAGGCTGTATAAATTGGTATGAATTCTCTTCTTCCATCAAAATGCTCTAAAATGTATTCTTCTTCTATAATAAGGGTTGATCCTGTTTTCCCATCAAGAAAATCTTTGACATTAGTAATTTCTTTTAAATCCCCATCTTTCAAAATTGGGATATCAATTTCTTTTTTTAATTCCTCTATAAAATTGAGATCAGATTCATTTTTTATACCCTTAACATATATCCCATTTGCGCCAAATTCTGAAAGTCTATAAGAAAAAACCCTGTAGTTCTCTTGATTTACTTCTTCATTGTTTGAAATTCTTAACTTGTTTAAGTCAAGCAATCCCAATATTTCCATATTATGCCTCCTTTACAAGTTCTAATATCTTATTAAATAGAAATCTTCTATACGCTATTATAAGAAAGTGGTCGCTCAAAAGGTTTATGAGTTCAGAAGTTGTAATTGCTCTTTTCAGCGCAAGTGTAGATTCCTTTGGAAAAATTTCATCAAAAATAGCACGAACAATTATAACTTTTCTCCCATTAATTAGAGGCGCAAAGGTTAGGGGATCAAATAAAAAGCATCCCTTTTTAAACTCTATTTTATCAATATCATTAGTAGTTTTTATTTTCTTAAGAATTTCCCAATAATCCTTATGGAGTTCTTTACATTTTTCGTAAGTGCAACCGTATGTTTCATAATCTGTTTCTGTTTCATACTTTTTTCGTATGATTTGAGTTGCAAGACTTTTCCAAGTGATATATTCGAAATCGCCACCCGTTGCAACAAGCATTCCATTTCTAATTCTTTTTTCAATTCCCATTAAAATTGTGCCAATCATTCCTCCAAAACTAAATCCAGCAAGGGTATAACCATTTTTCGCTAATCCTTTTCTGTCAAGGTAGTTTAAATTTATCCTTATATCTACAATTGCCTGTCTGTAGTTTCTGATCGAAGCTTCTATATCATCAGCAAGGAACTTCTCACCATCTTTATATCCCGTGATCTTCCTTTCATTATGGAATGGAAGTATAGGCATAATAAGTGGAATTCCAATTTTTGCAAATCTATGTCCAAAGTATTCAAGGTGTCTTTTATTTCTTTTCCCCATCCCATGTAGTAATATGACAACTCTGTCGAAGAAGCTACTCATGGGAAGAAAAAGATATGCAATGTTTGTATCGTTTTCTTTAAAGTTTGAGGCGAGAATACTATTGGATATGATCCTTATAATTTTGTAGTTATTAAATGTTTTGTAATTTTCCTCTTTAAATTCAACTTTTGCTTGAGGGATATCGTAAATCACAAAATATTATACCAGAGATTTGATAAAAAGATCACTTCTTATATAATATCTTCTGGAGAGGTGGCTGAGTGGTTGAAAGCGCCTGACTCGAAATCAGGTAGAAGGGCAACCTTCTCGTGGGTTCAAATCCCACCCTCTCCGCCAGGGAAATATGGAAAAGCATGATGTAATAATAATTGGTGGTGGTCCTGCTGGTGCAACACTTGCCCATTTTCTGGGTAATTATAATATTGAAACGCTTGTTATTGAGAGAGGCGAACATTTTAGGGACAAAACCTGTGCAGGAGGACTTCCAAAGGGAATTTTTGACATTTTGCCAGAAGGTGTTAAAACTAATTTCCCATATACCTCTTATAACTTATTCAATGTCTTTTATAAAAGAAAACTTGTTGCATCAGCAAAATTTGATGAGCCTTTTGCGTACGGAGTTATGCGTAGCCAGTTTGATGAAAGCCTGCGTAGAGGTATTAATATCCATTACAACGAAAGATTTATTTCGTTTGAGGAAAGCAAGAATAACATTATTGTAAAAACTGACAAAAATATTTATGAAACTAAACTCCTTGTAGGTGCAGATGGTATTGGAAGTATTGTTTCAGTTCTTTCAGGTCTTAACAAAAAATCAAAAATAGTAATTGCAGAAGAAAAGGAGATTCCGAAAATCGATTATGGGGAAAGTTTAAACGTGTTTTTAGGAGATGTTTCCCTTGGTTATGGATGGAGATTTGATAAAAATAATGTTACATCTGTTGGTGCAGGATCCTTAAAGAAGTATTATAAAAGAGGCTTGTCAAATCTTGTAGATAAAACAGCCGCGCAGATAAAAGTATATCCCATTTCTCTGTGGGATAAGGATTTAAATATCTTCAAAGGAAGAGTTGTCCTTGTTGGCGAGGCTGGTTCCATTGTTGATCCATTCAACGCAGCGGGTATTTATCATTCCATTTATTCTTCAAAACTACTTGCAGAGTCAATTAAGGAAAATTTCGATAAAGGAAGCTTTTCTTTCGCAAATTATGTTGAAAAATTAAATGCAACTATCTTTGAGGAATTTAAATATGCGTTAATCCTTTCAAGCGTATTCTATCCAATGCTTTCGCTATTAAAAAGTATTATTTTTAAACCGCATATTCTCGAATTTGTTGTAAATTCTCAAAATGAAACAGGATATTTATCTTATAAATCTGTGTTTGAAAGATTCTCAAAATCGAAGCATATTGAGGTAAAAATTGCAATGTTAATTTTGAAATTACTTAAAATAATTTAGGAGGTATCATGAAAAGGAATTTAAAATTCGCAGTGTTTATTTTTTTTGCATTAGTTTCCGTGTTCTACAGACTTATTCCATTTAAGCTTCCAAATGTTGAGTTTTTATCAAGTTTGATTGCTTTTACTTTACTTAGTTACGATAAAAAGGTTGCATTATCAATAATTCCACTTCTTGTGGTTATTTCTGATGTATTGTTAAATGTTTTATTACATATTCCATTTGATTTTAGATGGGAAGTAATCGTAATTTTTGGCTGGTTGTTAGTTATACTAACTCAATACATGCTTCGAGGTAAGAAAGTCCTCAATGTTGTTATAATGGAGATTGTCGGTACGCTTGTCTTTTATTTCATTACGAACAGCCTTGTTTTCTTTGTTTTTAATTTTTATCCTAAAACTATTGCGGGTTATATTAGCTGTATGCTTGCAGGTTTACCATTTCTTAGAAATCAAGCATTATTTAACTTTGCATTTTCTTTTATAGTATTTGTAACTGTTAATGAATTAGGCTTTGGAAAAGAGGTTTCAAAAGAATTTTTAAGTAATGAAAACGCTTAAAGAGTATTTCAAAAAAGAATTTTTAAGATACATTGCAATTGTTTCTCTTTTAATAATTGTTGATTTTGCACAGGTTTATCTTCCACAATTTACAAGATTTGCTATTGACAGTATCTCTCAAAAGAATATAAATAATCTTATTAAGTTTTCCATCTATATTATTATCCTTGCTTTTGGAATAGTTAGTCTCAGGTTTGTTTACCAAAGCTTACTTCGTAAGGCTGTCTTGAGTTTTGATTACGAGCTCAAAAACAAAATTTTCGAAAATTTTGTTTTTTTTAAACGCAAAGTTCTTGAAAAATTCGAAATAGGAGACTTGATGTCGAGAGTAACAAACGATACTCAGGCTGTTAGAATGTTTTTAATTATGGGATTCCTTGCAATTATTGATGTATTTGTTTTGGGAATAACTACATTTGTGTTTATGGCTCGAATGAATCTTAAACTTACAATTGCTGTAAGTCTTCCTCTTCTATTTCTCTTTCCACTTGCTTTGAATTTTGGGACAAAGATTCACAAAATTTATAAAAGGATCAATATGATATTTGCAGATATGAGCGTACGCGTAAGAGAACTTGTTAATGGAATTAGAGTTATCAAGGCATTTGTTAAAGAGCAATATTTTACGCGAATTTTTCATAACGTCAATCAGGAGTACTTGAAGGAAAACATGCGACTTGTAAAACTCGACGGCTTTTTTGATCCAATCGTAAGCTTCATGATAAATACAGCAAATCTTATACTCATCTTTTATGGTGGGGTTCTATATATTAAGGGCATTGTAGGGATGGGTACTATAGCTGCTTTCTTTCAATATATAGAAACTTTAACATGGCCGATGATGGCAGTAGGATTTTCTATCGCTCTTTACCAAAGGGCAACTGCATCCCTTTCAAGAATTGAAGAGGTGCTAAATCAGCCAAAAGAGAAATTAGGGAAATTAATTAGCAACATAGATAGAATACATATAAAAGATTTGAGCTTCTCCTTTGATGGAAATATTGAAGTTCTCAAAGGCATTAGCCTCAACATAAATAAAGGTGAGGTAATAGGCATTACTGGTGCACCCGGATCTGGTAAGACGACCTTGATAAATTTACTTCTTAAAATAGTTGACGCAAAAAGAGGTTCAATTTATTACGATGGCGTAGACATTAACGATATTTCATTTGAGAGCATAAAGAAAATATTTGCTTATGTTCCTCAGGAAGGATTCTTGTTTTCTGATACTATACACAATAACATAAAAGTTGGCAATCCTGATGCAACAAGAGATGAAATTGAAAATGTTGCAAAAGTTGCATGTATTTATGATGATATAATGACTTTTAAAGATGGTTTCGACACTATAGTTGGAGAACAAGGAATAACTTTATCTGGTGGAGAAAGACAGAGGATTGCAATAGCACGTGCATTGTTGACTAAACGTCCGTATCTTATCCTTGATGATGCCCTTGCAAGCGTTGACTTCAAGACTGAAAATAACATTATCAGAAATCTTGAAGAATATTTCATAAAAAATGGACTTACAGTCATTATGACTTCTGAGAGGCTGAGCTCCCTTCTTATCGCAGATCGCATTTTTGTGCTTGTTGATGGAAGAATTATTGAAGAAGGTACATTCAACGAACTAATCGCAAAAGAAGGGTATTTCTATCATCTTTACAGAAAACAACTTCTTGAGGCTAATTTATGAGAAGAGAATCTATAAAAAGATTTATTCCATATTTTTTAAAATACAAAGTTCTACTTCTTATTACCTTTATTGGAATGGTTGTTTCTTCGATTACCTCTGCTATTATTCCATATCTTATTAAGAATGTTATAGACACCCTTATTGCTACAAAAGATTTCGGAAACATTACAAACTTTCTTGCCTTTGTTCTTATTGCTGTTATTGCGAATATAATCTTTAAGTTAACACAAATATATGTGGGAAATTATGCAGGACAAAGAATAATGCAAGATATAAGACATGATTTGTTTTATACAGTAGCAAGATTCAAAATTGCTTCTTTTTCAAAGGAACCTTCCGGGAAAATAATAACTCGCATTACAAATGATGTTGAAAATATGAATGATCTTCTAAATGCAGGGCTTGTCTCGTTGTTTGCTGATCTTTTATTTATTACACTTGCCGTTGGTTTTCTTATGTTTATAAACCCAGGACTCGGTCTTATTGTCCTTTCACCCTTGCCGATTGCTGTAATCTTTGCCCTTTATTTGGGTAATATTGTTGAAAGAATATATGAAAAGGTGCGTGATGCCTTAACAAAGATGAATATCCATATGCAGGAAGTATTAACTGGGATCAATGTAGTGCAGATTTTTAATATGGAAAAAGGTGTAATTGAGAAGTTCAGAGGATATGCAAAAGATTTTAGAGATAACTTTTATAAATCTCAAGTTACAAATGTTATATTAAGACAATCAGTTAATATTTCTTCTTATATTTCGATTTTCTTGCTTGTGCTTGTTGGAGGGATCTTTACAATAAAAGGACATGGGACAATAGGCACAATAATTTCGTTTTCCAGTTATCTTTCATATCTCTACGGGCCATTAGGTGATCTTTCTGATAAGTTTTCGATTTTGCAAAATGCAATCTCCTCGATGGTAAAAATTGATGAGTTTATAAAAGGAAATGAAATTGAAGAAAATTTTGAAAGTGGCGAAAGATTTGAGGTAAAAGGAAAGGTAACTCTAGATAATATTTTCTTTTCTTATGATAATTCTAACGATGTTCTTAAAGGTGTGAATATTGAGGTAGAAAAAGGGGAAAGTGTTGCAATAGTTGGTTTTACAGGGGCAGGCAAAACAACCATAGCTAATTTAATTTTTGGTTTTTATGATCCAACTTATGGTACTGTTGCGATTGATGATCACGATCTTAAATTTGCTTGTAAAAGTAATTTTAGAAGATATCTTGGTATGGTGTTACAGAATGTGTTTATCTTCAGAGGAACTGTGCTTGATAATATAACACTTGGTGATAACTATTCGGTGGAAGATGTCGAGAAGGTCTGCAATATGCTTGGAATTTATGATTACATTCAACGATTACCCAACGGCTTATATACAGAATTATCTACTGAAGGAAAGAATATTTCGATGGGTGAGCGCCAACTCATTTCTTTTGCAAGAGCTCTTATTCATAATCCAAGAATCTTAATTTTAGATGAGGCAACATCTTCTATTGATTCACATACAGAAGAACTCATTGAAAAGGGTACAAAGATTCTTATGGAGGGAAGGACTTCTATAATTATTGCGCATAGACTTTCGACTATAAGGCACGTTAATAGAATTTATGTACTAAACAAAGGACGAATTGTTGAAGAAGGAACCCATGAGCAGCTACTTGAGAAAAAGGGTCTTTACTATGAATTCTATAAATCGCAATACAAATAAAAAATGGGAAGGTGATGGGGGCACCTTCCCTGGCATGAATAAGAAAGGAGGTAGGTATCAGGTATTCGGTGGCGAATATCTGTACTTACTTGGATGATAGTATACATTTTTTGAATTGTTTGTCAAGAGGTAAGAGTGTATGTTAAGAAAATTTTAAAATTGAAGGAGGAAAAATGGAGAATAAGAAAAGTGTATTGATTTTTGTGCTTTTTGGTTTCATTACTATGCTCATTGGCTTTAACTGGTTTATGTGGGCTCCGCTTTTAAAGCCTGTAATTGAACAAACTATGGATGTTAAACCAGTTTTTTCTGAGCTTTTGCTTTCGGCTGTTCCTTTTTCGCTTGTAATTTTTTCTTATTTTGCAGGGAGTTTTGGAGATTCAAGTCCTAAAAGATCAACCACGGTTGCGTCAATTCTTTTAGGTGTTTTTACAGTTTTAAGGTCAATCTTCTCGTACAATTTTACTTTAATGCTTGTTGCGCATTTTGGTTTTGCCTTAAGCGCAACCTTTGCTTTTACTTCCTGGTCTCCTTTATCTTATAGGCTTTTCTCAAAAGATAAAGCTTCGAAAACTACTGCTTATTTTACAGCTTTTCTTACTTTAGGGCAAATTTTAGCCTTTTTCATCTCCTATCCTCTTGTTGAAAAGATTGGCTTCTATAAATTCCTTTTTGTTTCTTCAATTGTGTCCTTTTTAATTGCTACTTTATATATCGTTGTTATCAGAAATTGGGATGATAGACTTATGAATGGCAAATTAAACAAAAAGTTACCTTTAAGCGAGGGCTTTAAGCTTGTATTTTCAAATAAATCGCTTATTGTTCTATCTTTTATTTCTCTCTTTGATATTGGAGTGTTTAAGTGGCTTGCTGGGTGGTATCCTAAACTTAATGTTGCTTTTAAGGCCCTTGACCCAACAAAAGCATCATTCATAAATGCATTTATCATTATTGGTTGTTTAATTGGTGCTATGACAATTCCCGATTTTAGTCATAGGGTAAAAAGAGTTAAAATATTTTTCATTGTGCTTCCTACTGTTGTGATTTCAATGCTTATTTTAAGTGTTTATATAAATGGTTTTTCAACTCTATTACTTATTTCAACAATTCTTGGTATAGCGCTCTTTCCTATATATCCTTTGGGACTTCATTTGCCAAGCGCTTTTAGTAAAGTTGGAGCGGAAAATGCTGGTATTGGGAGTGGAATCATTCTTATTTTTGCAAATATAGGTGGAACTATTTTTCCATTGATTGGCTCCTTAGCTCACAGTTATTTAAGTTCTGTTATATCTTTTGGTGTGATTCCAATGTCTATAATAATTTTATTAGGTTTTATCTTTGAAGATCCTGATACATATCAATTGGCAAGAGATTAGGATTTTTTATGGGCCTGGATTACCTCAGGCCCATTCCTCTTTCGCTAAAAGCATCAACAGTATAAACTTCAACTTCTAAATTTTTATCTTTAAAGCAATCGCCGTTTAATCCAGCTTTTAAGCAAAGATGGGTAAAAAAGTCTTTGTGATTTGGCAGCTCTTCCCAAACTTGTGGCAAAAATGTAGCCTGATAAAATCCTTTTCTTATAATAACACCATGTTTAAAAGGAATTACTTTAGCAAATAGCTCTTCTGTATCTTTGAAATATATTTTTTCCGGAACTGTTAGTATTGATATTTCGATATCGACATAGGGAAGTTCTGTCTCGTCAAGTGGGTAAAAGCGAGGATCTTTAAAAGCAGCATTTATTGAATTTTCGATGACATCCAATATGAGTGGCCTTATAGGGTATATCGTTCCAATG
Organism: Caldisericum insulae; assembly: GCF_047785965.1. Taxonomy (NCBI): domain Bacteria; kingdom Pseudomonadati; phylum Caldisericota; class Caldisericia; order Caldisericales; family Caldisericaceae; genus Caldisericum; species Caldisericum insulae. The sequence continues at coordinate 86,973 of NZ_JBLOBF010000002.1, read as the reverse complement.
CAACCTCTAAGTGATCCATTTTCTGTTAAGGTAACAAAAGTACCTCTATCTTTCCAAAATTCTTCATTTGGATATTCCTCTCTTGTAATCTTTAGTTTTTTATGCTCCTTCAAATAGGTTTCGATTGTTTTTCTTGATAGTTTTAGAAGGAGGATTTTATCGTTTGTATTCATGAGATTCCTCCATAAAATACTGCTGATAAATAACCTACTACTTGTGATTTTGGACCTGCTGTATCCCCACTTGTTGCATATTTAAGTATTTTGCTTTTCAGATTGTTTATCTTTGCGAAGTGAATAACAGTTGCAATACCTGTCTTTCCGCATGCCTCACAATTCGCTAAATATTTGTTGTTAAGTTCTTGAACTGCCTTAATGCAGTGTGAATCCTTTTTTATTGCGATTTCATAGGGATAATAATGGCTTAAATCGGTACTAACAACAAGTATTGTATTTTCATCAAAAATGGTCATTATACCTTTTAAAAGCGACTCTACTGAAATTTCGCTATAGAGAATAGGAATAATTTCAAAGCGTGGCAAGGTATATTGCAAGAAAGGAAGTTGAACTTCGATGCTGTGTTCTTCAAGATGTGCGTCAAGTATAAAATGGAATTCTTCAAGTTGAAGTAATTTTTGTGCATCTTTTGAAACATTCACAAAACCCAAAGGAGTTTTGTATGCATCAAAAAGACCTACAGAAGCCCCATGGAAATAAGCATAGTGTGAAGGAGCAATTATTATAACTTTGATATTCTTAAGATAATCCAAATTCATTAGTTGTTTGTAGCTATAGCCTGCAATTGGTCCTGAATAGATATACCCTGCATGTGGTGCGATTAGTGCCTTTATATTATCAAGATCTTCGAGTGGAGAGCTTTCTACGAACCTTCTAATCATGCTTTTTAACTCTTCTCTATCTTCCGGGTAAAAGGCTCCCGCTACTGCTTGCTCCCTTATTTTCATGTGGTCCTCCTTAGTTAATTATACCACAGATTTATTCACTTTAGCAAAGATTTTTTAAGAAAAATTAAAAAAATTTGTATAAACTTGAGTATGTATGTATAATAATTTAGAAATTAAATAAATTTAGGGAGGTCCTTATGGACGAAGAAGAAAAAAGGAAAGAAGAGATAAAGGAGGCAAATGAAACACCCGAAAAAAGTGAAGAAAAGGAAGAGTCCAAAGCCACAGAAGAAACAAAAGAGAATTTGCCACTTCATACACCTATTCCTCCCACTGGAGAAAAACCCCAAAAAGAAACAAGATATATTCTTTTTCTTGTCTATAACGAGCGAGCGCCAATTGATAGAGATGATGTTTTCGATCTTATTGATCAACTTAATAAAATTACAACTCCTCCAGAAGAAACTCGAATTGACATGGTGATTTTGTCAAATGGTGGATATCCTCACCCTGCGTATCAAATGATGAATATAGTTCGCTCTAAATGCAAGAAGTTAAAAGCTGTTGTCCCTCTTTTTGCTAAATCTGCTGCAACACTTATGACTCTTGCTTCTGATGAAATTATCATGGGACCTCAATCTGAAATTGGTCCTCTCGATATGCAAATGGAACATCCCTTGATTGAAAATCTTCACATATCAGCGCTTGAGGGATACTATCCATTTATGCAACTTTATGGAAAATTCGTAACAGACTTCTTTCCGCTTGCATTAAAAATGGCTCAAGATATTGCACAGACCGTCCCTATTAAACGTGAAGATGCTGTAGATATTGCTATGAATACAGCAATGAGTTATCTTGTTCCGATTGTGCAACAAATCAATCCTACCGTTGTAAATATGTGTTATAGGGCGCTTACAACTGGGGAACAGTATGCTTACAATTTTTTATTTAGATACATGTTTAAAGATAAGCCCGAAAGAGAACGTGTAATTCTCGCTTCTCAAACGGCGCATGCACTTGTATGGAATTTCCAAAACCATGGTCAGGTAATCTCAAGAGATGATGCAAAACTTTTAAACCTCTATATTGGATTTGGTGAAAGCTATGATTTGTTTGAAATGATGTATGTTATCACTAAAGAAATGCTAAGAATACTTGGTCAAAGTGGAATTGAAAGAGCTATAAGAGTTGTATCTATGGAACAAATCAAACGATTGCTGAATGTTGATAGCTATCTTGGCTACATAACATTCATTGTTTATAAGGCATATTCTCTTGTTGAACCGTTGAGACAAACCTTACAAAATGTCACTGACGTCCAAAAGATCTCACTTGCAATAAGACAGTTCCTAAGTCAATCTCTTGCAAGTCTTCCGCCAATGCCTGAACAGGAAAAAAACGATATTGCACAAGTTTCTCTCGAATTACTTGAGGATATATTCCTTAAAAACTTTAAAGATGAGAATGCAATTTACTCAGTTGCCTTTAATAGAATAAGAAAAGAGAAGGCATTTTCAAAGCCTGTTTCAGAGGTTATAGCTGGAAGGATTGTTGAAGCCGTTAGAGAACTTACTCAGACTATAGAAATTGAAATAGATACAACTCCACCTGAAGTTGTAAGTAAATACATTTTGCAAATTCTTGCATTTTTGCTTGTTTACAACATAAAGTTCTGAGGTATAAAATGTGGAACATCGAAAAGCATACTAAAGGAGAAAACAGAGCTTACATAGATGGAAGAAGCGGTGAATGGGCAAATCTTCCGATTTATGCAACAGAAATACTTATACCTCCATTAATGTATTTCGTTAAATGGCACATTCTAATTACTACAGTTTATATTTTGAATGTACTTTGGGGTTTTGTAAGTCTAAGATTTATTAATTTGAAAATTTCATATATCTTGTGGCAAATAAACAAGTTCCGCTGGATCATATTTATCTTCTTTGGATATTATTACATTTCAAAGAGTATGTATATAGAAGGCATTTTTAGTTTATTTTGGCCTTTCATATCCCTGATACTTGCTTTCCTAAATTTTAACAATAGGCAAGAAGAAATTAAAGCAAAAATTGAAGAAATCTTGTATAATAAGGAGCAAAAATGAAATTTTTAAGAGAAATTTAAGAAAGGGGTGTTTTATGGAAAAGGTTAGAGTAATTATCATGGGTGCAGCAGGTAGAGACTTCCACAACTTCAATGTTTTTTTTAGAAACAGACTTGAGTATGAAGTAGTTGCATTTACCGCAACACAGATTCCTAACATCGAAGGGAGAGTTTACCCAAAGGAACTTGCAGGTGAACTTTATCCAAATGGTATTCCTATTTATCCTGAATCTGATCTTCCTAAGCTAATTAAGGAGTTAAATGTTCATAGAGTAGTATTTGCTTATAGCGATGTGCCACACGAATATGTTATGCATAAGGCTTCAATTGCACTAGCGAACGGAGCAGATTTCTGGCTAATGGGACCTGAGGCAACAATGGTGAAGTCAACTAAGCCAGTTGTTTCTGTTTGTGCGGTTCGTACTGGTTCAGGAAAGAGCCAAACAACAAGAAAAGTAGTTAGAATCCTCCGTGAGATGGGCAAAAAGGTTGTCTCGATTAGGCATCCGATGCCCTATGGAAATCTTGTAGAACAGGCAGTTCAACGTTTTGCAACATATGAGGATCTTGATCGATATAAATGTACTATTGAAGAGCGTGAAGAATATGAGCCTCATATCGATTTAGGTGCAGTAATATATTCAGGTGTTGACTACGAAAAGATATTACGAGAAGCAGAAAAAGAAGCAGATATAATTGTTTGGGATGGTGGAAATAATGATTTCCCATTCTATAGATCAGATCTTAGAATTGTTGTTGCAGATCCATTACGTGCGGGACACGAGCTCACATATCATCCAGGTGAAACTAACTTTAGAATTGCAGATGTTATTGTAATTAACAAAGAAGATACTGCAGATTTTGAATCGATTGAGCTTGTAAGAAACCATGCAAGGGAGGTAAATCCTAATGCAGTTATCATTGATGCAGCATCACCTATATTTGTTGATAATGGCGAAATTGTGAGAGGGAAGAAGGTTGTTGTGGTTGAAGATGGCCCAACATTAACACATGGTGAAATGAGCTATGGGGCAGGTTATATTGCTGCAAGAAAGCTTGGTGCAAGCGAAATAATCTCGCCAGTTCCTTATGCTGTGGGTTCAATAAAGTCGACTTATGAGAAATACAGCCAAACAAAAGATGTATTACCTGCTATGGGTTATAGTGATGTTCAGATTAGAGAACTTGAGCAGACTATTAACTCAATTCCTGCTGATGTAGTTGTAATTGGCACTCCAATTGATCTGAGAAGGGTAATTAAAATAAACAAACCAGCAGTAAGGGTTAGATATGAATTGCAAGAGATTGGGAAGCCTGACTTAAAAGATATTTTGACTGAAAAGTTTGGAGGTTAATATGTCAAAGAATCTTAAAGGAAGATCTTTGCTTTGTTTAAAGGATTTTACAAAAGAAGAGCTTGAGGAGTTTATATTTCAAGGAGAAAAATTAAAGGTTGATTACTACGCAGGGAAAAAAGAAAAACTCCTTGAGGGAAAAACAGTCGCAGTGTTATTTGAAAAACCTTCAACACGTACAAGAATTTCCTTTGCGGTTGCAATTCACGAACTAGGAGCTTTTCCATTGATTCTTGAAACCTCAAATTTACAACTTGTAAGAGGCGAAACAGTCCCTGATACAGCAAGAGTTATGGGAAGGATGGTACAAGGGATAGTGGCTAGAGTTTTTGCTCAGAAAACTCTTGAAGAATTAGCAGAATATTCTAAAGTTCCAGTTATAAATGCACTCTCAGATTTTTCTCATCCATGTCAAGCTCTTGGAGATTTTCTTACAATAAAGGAGAAAAAAGGCAAATTAGAGGGAATAAAACTTGCTTATCTAGGTGATGGGAACAATGTTGCAAATTCGCTTTTGATAGGTGGAAGCATTCTTGGTGTTAATGTTTCAGTTGCAAGCCCAAAGGGTTTTGAACCAGCTAAAGAGGTTGTTGATATTGCACTTAACTTTTCAAAGAAGTCCGGAGCTAAAGTCGAGATAACAAATGACCCAACTTTTGCTGTGAAAGATGCAGATGTTGTATATACAGATGTATGGGCCTCTATGGGACAAGAAGCTGAACATGAAAAAAGGGTTCAAATTATGAAGCCATATCAGATAAATGAAAGTATTCTAACTCATGCAAAAGATGATGTTATTGTAATGCATTGTTTACCTGCTCATCGTGGTGAAGAGATAACTGACGAAGTTATTGATGGTCCTCATTCTGTTGTCTTTGACCAAGCAGAAAATAGGCTCCATATTCAAAAGGCGATCCTTTCGCTTTTGATCTAATTAGTCTTTTGAAATTTTTGAAGCCCCCAATAGGGGGCTTTTTTAGATAGTAAATAAATTGCTTTTTATATTAGCTTTATTCCAAGGGCTTCGTAAACAGACTGGAGGAATGCATCTTCTGGAAGTGCTCCTTCAAATTCTGCCTTACCACCATTTATAACTATCTTTGGAACTGCATAGACATTGAATTCGTTTGACCAATCTGGAAATTCATTTGCTTCAACCATTGCACCAATAATGTTGGGATTTTCGAGTGCAAACTGATGAGCTGTTCTTACTGCTCTTGGGCAATATGGACAAGTTGGAGTCACGAATACTAGAATTTCAACGGAGCTCGAAATTTTTCTTACCTTTTCTTTAATATCAACAGGGAGTTCTGTTTCACCTTTTGAGACATCAATTATATCCTCTAAGAGAGAAGAGAATTCGTGTCCCGAAGGTATTCCATAGTAAACTATATTCTTGTTTGTCTTTGGACCCTCAATAAATAGTGCTGATATTGCCTTTACTCCATATTCCTTTTCTTTTTCTTCATTATCTTTGTAGATATTTAACTTTATTTTAGGAGAAAGTTCGGCAACTTCTTTTGCGATTTCTTCCGTATAAGGAAGGTATTGTTCGTTAAATTTAGTTACTTTTGGTCCATTAGTTTCAAGAAACAATGTTAGTGTTACTTCGTCCTTCAAGTTCTTTTCGAATAAGTCTTTAATGTACTCTACATCTTTTTCTTTTAATAATCTTTCCATTTTCTCACCTCTTGATTATAGATTTTTAATATATTTATCAACTTCGGCTGCTGCTATTGCAGCATCACCGCAAGCAGTTATAACTTGCCTCAGTGGTGTATTTCTTACATCTCCTACAGCATAAAGACCAGTTAGACTTGTTTCCATTTTCATATTTGTGATTACGAATCCTCTATCGTCAAGGTTTACAAGCCCTTTAACTAAGTCTGAATTTGGTTTTTCACCTATTGCTACAAACACTCCATCAACTTTAAGAGTTTTATGTTCTTTAGTAATAACATGTTCAATCTCGAGACCCTCTACCTTTTTGTCTCCAAGAACATGAGCCGGAATGTATTCTAGTTCAAAAGATATCTTTGGATTTGAAAATGCTGCTTCCTGCAATATTTTGGTTGCTCTAAGCTCCTTTCTTCTATGAACTACAATTACTTTATCAGCAAATTTCGATAGAGTTAGTGCATCGTGTATTGCAGTGTCTCCGCCTCCGATAACTGCAACAGTTTTATTTTTGAAAAATGCTGCATCACATGTTGCACAGTAAGAGATTCCTCTTCCTCTGAATTTTTCCTCTTCTGGAACAGGAAGTTTTACAGGCTCTGCACCTGTTGCAAGTATTACTGTCCAAGATCTGATTTTTCCGTATTCAGTTTCAAGGTAAAAAAGGTCATCTACCTTTTCTATTTTTCTTACGTCAGTAAGAACAATATTTGTGCCAAATCTTTCTGCTTGCTTCTTAAATAAATTTACAAGGTCAGCACCCGATATACCTTCCGGAAAACCTGGATAATTTTCTACCCATTCGCTTACTGCAATTTGTCCACCTATTGCAACTTTTTCAAACAAAACAAATTTTAATCTGAAACGGGCAGCATAAATTGCAGCAGTAAGACCTGCAGGGCCACCACCTACTATTGCAAGGTCATAAATTTCCTCTATATCAAGTTTTTCTTTTTTGACCTCATGAATAGAGAAAAATTCATCCATAAATAAAGCCTCCTAAAAAATATTACTTCCGAAGTATTATATTAATTTAAATAAATTTGTCAAGATTTTGACTTTCTTCTAGAAGTAATCTTTGGGCTTACTTCTTCCCAAATTCTTTCAAGGTCATAAAATCTTCTCTTTTCCTCAGTCATAATGTGCACAATTACGCTTCCGTAATCCATTGCAATCCAACTTGAGTCAGTGCCTTTATCTACTGAGATGGGCATTATTTTTTTCTTTTTAAGTTTTTCTTCCAATTCGTACGAAATTGCGTCGCAATGTTCTGAGACATTCCCAGTACAAATTACGAAATAATCAGTAATAATAGTGAGTTTTTTGACATCGAGGACCTTGATATCTTCGCCTTTCTTTTCTTCAATTACCTTTACAATAAAATTTGCAAGAGTTTTACCTTTCATATTCATATTATACCAGAATAATAACATTTAAATGAAATTTTGGTATAATTAATTGTATCGGAGGTAAAAATGGACAATTTGGAAAACATTATTAAATCTTTAGGTGAAGAAATTAGCGAATCAATTTTCGTTGGCATTACAGGTAAAGATGGACTTCCTGTTTCAATGTATGCAAAGGAAAGTGTTGAGTCAGCACTTGCAAGTGCAGAAATCTCATCAATATTCAGTATTGTTGAAAGATCGTTAAAGAATCTATCTTTGGGAAAAGCAAAAGAATTTTTTGTTCTTTCTGAAGGGTATGGTGTTTTTGGGGCACCTCTTATTTACGATTGCTATTTATTTGTTATTGCAAGAGAACCAATAAATCTTGGGAAAATAAGAATCGAATTCAAAAAATATTTACCAAAAATTGAGGAGATGATGAAATAATGGAAAAAATTCTCTCTAAGTTAAAAAATCTTTCCGGAGTTTTAGGCGTTTATCTTCTCGATGGTGAAGGAAATCTTCTCTATGTTAACTCGAGTCTAGACAATCCTCCGATTGAACTATCTTATACACTTGCATCTTTAAAAGGATATCTCAATGATTTGCTTGATTCTACAAAAATGGGCAAGTTCGCTGATTGTTTTATAAATGGAAGTGTTGGAAGAATAATTTTCAACAGTCTAAAAAATGGGGATTTATTAGTTATATTTGCAAGTAATGTTAGTAATTTGGGAATGATTAAGTTTGAAATGTCGAATGCTATTCAACAAATTGAAAATATAAGATAAAGGAGTATTTTATGGAAAAGTTTTATATTACTACTGCAATCTATTATGTTAATTCTAAGCCACATATTGGATCCGTTTCTGAGGCAATAGCTGCCGATGTAATTGCAAGATATAAAAGGTTGTCTAACTTTGATGTTTTCTTTTCCACTGGAACTGATGAACACTCCCAAAAAATTGAGGCAAAGGCAAAAGAATTAGGGATTGATCCTCAAAAGTTTGTTGATGAAGCTGCAAGTCTTTGGAAGACTATATTTGATAGATTTAACATATCCTACTCAAGGTTTATTCGCACAAGTGATCCTGATCATACAGAAGTTGTAAAAGATTTCTTCGTAAAGATGTATGAGAAAGGTGACATCTACCTAAGTACTTATGAAGGTTGGTATTGCGTAAGAGATGAGACTTTTTTGAAGGATTCGGAGTTAGTGGAAGGAAAATGTCCTCACTGTGGAGGAGAAGTACAAAGATTGTCCGAAGATAATTATTTCTTTAGGTTAAGTAAGTATAGGGATGATTTGCTTAAATTTTATTTAGAGAATCCTCAATTTGTAGAGCCTGAATCTAGGTATAATGAACTTTTGAATATTTTGAAAGGTGGATTGCAAGATATTTCAGTTACAAGAAAATCTTTTAAGTTTGGTATACATGTACCATTTGATGAAGAGCATACTATTTATGTTTGGTATGATGCGCTTATTAATTATGTTTCCGCTATAGGATACCTAACAAATAAAGAGATGTTTAGTAAGTATTGGCCTGCAGATTTACATCTAATAGGAAAAGATATTACACGATTCCATGGTATTGTGTGGCCTGCGATGTTAATGAGTATGGGTTTGCCTTTACCCAAAAAGATTTTTGCACACGGTTTTTGGAATCTTGAAGGTATGAAAATGTCAAAATCTCTCGGAAATGTCGTTGATCCTGTTGAATTTGCGGAGAATTTTTCGAAACTTTCAAATATTACGTTTGCAAAAAGCGTCGATGTTTTAAGATACTATCTTTCAAGAGAAGCAATCTTTGGTTTAGATGGTGATTTTAGAATGGAATCTTTCTTCAGAAGATACAATTCTGATCTTGCTAACGACTACGGAAATCTAATTAACAGAACTTTGAATATGCTTTCAAAATACAGAAATCTTGAAGTGCCACCATATAGTGTTGATGATGAATTTGTAGCATTTGCTAAAAGTAAATTTAACCAATACAAAGAATATATGGAAAAATATGCCTTGTCATTTGCTTTGGATAGGGTCTTTGAAATTATCTCTTATCTAAATAACTATATCCAAGTAAAGGAACCGTGGAAACTTTCAAAAGAAACTGGCAAGCTTAATGTAGTTTTAGATACTCTCCTTGAGGGGATTGCTTATGTATCTGTGCTTTTGCAGCCATTTATGCCGAATATAACTGCCTTTATTCTCGATGAGTTTGGGGTAGAAAATAGGAATATTAGTGAATATGATGGTCAAATTTTAAAGAAAAATGTTTTGAATTTATTTGAACCGATTTTTCCACGGCTTGAAAAAGAAAAAATCGACCTTGATAAAAAGACCGAAGAAAATGAGGACAATGTAATTGAAATTTCTAAAGTAAAATATGATGATTTCGCAAAACTTGATCTTAGGGTTGCAAAGATATTAAGTGCAAAGCGTGTAAAAAATTCTGATAAATTGATTGAATTAAAGGTTTCTTTAGGAAAGGAAGAAAGGACAATTGTTGCAGGTATTGGTAAGTTTTATTCAGAAGAAGGACTTATAGGGAAAAAAATCGTAATTGTTGCAAATCTTGAAGAGAGAAGACTTATGGGAATTACGTCTCAAGGAATGCTTCTTGCGGCCTCTACTTCTAACAAAGAAAACCTTTCACTCCTCACTGTGGATAAGGACATAGAAGAAGGAGCAAAAATAAGTTGATGATAATTGACTCACATGCACATGTATTTAAGGAATATTATAATGAAGCCGAAATAAAAGAAATCTTTGAGAAAAAAGATATCATAGTAAATATTGTTGGATACGATCTTCTCAGTTCAATCGAAAGTGTTGAATTAGCAAAAAATTTCGATAATGCCTTTTCAACTTGTGGTTTTCATCCTTACGATATAGATAAATTAAACAAAGATACACTTAACAATTTAAAAAAAATACTTTTAGAGCCTAAAACCATTGCTCTTGGAGAAATTGGACTTGATTATTTTAGAGATTTAACCCCTAAAGAAAGTCAGGTTGAAGGTTTTCGAAAACAGATTAGGCTTGCAAAGGAGATGAATATACCTATCGTTATCCATTCGAGGGATGCTTTTTTCGACACAATCTCTATTTTATATGACGAGGGGTATTTTAAAGGTGTCTTTCATTCTTTTGATTATGGTGTTTTAGAGGTAAAAAAGGTTTTAGATATGGGGTTTTATGTCTCATTTTCTGGTATGATTACATTTAACAAAAGAGACGAATTAAGAGAAGCTGCAAAAATTGTACCTCTTGATAGGCTTCTTCTTGAAACTGATTCTCCGTATCTAACTCCAGTTCCTTTGAGAGGAAAAAAGAATATGCCTCATAATGTTGAAATTATTTATGACTATTTTGCAAATTTAAGAGGTATCAGAAAGGATACTCTCTATAAGATTGTTTGTAATAATTTCTTTGAAATATTTAAAAAGACAAGTTTAACAATGGGGAAGGAGGTAGCATGTTTAAAATCTTAAGAAAAGAAATTTTAGGACCTGAAATGGTTCTTATGGAACTTGATGCTCCGAACGTTTCAAAAACTGCAGAACCAGGGCAGTTTGTTGTTGTTAGAGTTTACGAAAAAGGTGAGCGAATTCCTTTAACAATTGCTGATTTTGATAGGGTAAAAGGAACTATTACAATTGTTTTTCAGAAAATTGGAAAAACAACCCATCTTTTAGGAACAAAAAAAGAAGGAGATTCTCTTGCTGATGTTTTTGGACCGCTTGGCAATCCAACAGAAATTGAAAGTTTTGGAAAAGTGGTTGTAGTAGGTGGTGGAATTGGAATTGCTCCAATTTATCCAATTTCAAGAAAACTCAAAAGCAGGGGAAATGAAGTTATAAGTATTATTGGATACAGATCCAAAGATTATGTATTTTGGGAAGAAAGAATGCGCTCTGTATCTGATAAACTTCTCATTTCTACAAATGATGGAAGTTATGGTGAGAAGGGATTTGTTACAGATGTTCTGAAGAGAGTGCTTGAAGAGGAGAATGATATAAAGCGAGTATTCACTATCGGTCCTGCGATAATGATGAAAGCAGTTTCTGACATGACCCGACCATATAACATAAAAACAATTGCAAGTTTAAACTCGTTAATGGTTTGTGGAATGGGTATGTGTGGTGCATGTAGGGTAACTGTCGATGGAGAAACAAAATTTACATGCTCTGATGGTCCAGATTTTGATGCACATTCGGTTGATTTTGATGAATTGATGAAAAGGCTTAACATCTACAAAGAAGAAGAAAAATTATCATTCGAAAAGTGGAAGGAGGAAGTAAAATGAATCTTAATAAAAAACTTACTCCAATGAAAGAACAAGAACCTCATGAGAGAAAGAATAATTTCCTTGAGGTTCCTCTTGGATATACCAAAGAAGAAGCTATTTTGGAAGCTTCGCGATGTTTACAGTGTCCTACTCATCCCTGTATAGACGGATGCCCTGTCCATATTAATATTCCTTCTTTTATAAAGGCAATTAAGGAGGGGAAATTTGATCTTGCAATTGACATAATTCATGATTCAAATCTTTTGCCTGCAGTAACAGGGAGAGTATGTCCTCAAGAAGAACAATGTCAGGCTGTTTGCGTAATGGGGAAAGTTGGCGATCCTGTTGGTATTGGGCGTCTTGAGAGATTTGTTGCTGATTGGGATTTGGAAAAAAGAAGAAAAGGTGAAATTACTATTCCCAAAAAAGAAAAGGAAAAAGGAATTAAAGTTGCAATAGTTGGTTCTGGTCCTGCAGGTTTGTCTTGTGCGGCTGATCTTGCAAGAATGGGCTACGATGTAACAATTTTTGAAGCCTTTCATGTTGCAGGCGGAGTTTTGGTTTATGGCATTCCGGAATTCAGATTACCAAAATCAATTGTTGAAGAAGAGATATCAATGTTATCAAAAATGGGAGTAAAATTTGTATTTGATTTTCTTGTAGGACGTACAAGGACAATCCAAGGTCTTTTTGATGACGGATACAAAGCGGTTTTTCTGGGAACAGGTGCAGGACTTCCACAATTTATGCATATCCCAGGAGAAAACTTAGGCGGGATTTATTCTGCAAATGAATTTCTTACAAGGGTTAATCTTATGAAGGCATATAAATTTCCAGAATTTGATACTCCAATAAAGAAGGCAAGAAGGGTTGCTGTTATTGGCGGCGGTAATGTTGCAATGGATGCTGCAAGGACGGCCCTAAGACTTGGTGCAGAACATGTATATTTAATATACCGAAGATCAAGAGAAGAAATGCCTGCAAGAGCCGAAGAGATAGTTCATGCTGAAGAAGAAGGTATAGAATTCATTTTATTATCAAATCCAGTTAGGTATATTGGTGATGAAAAGGGTTTTGTGAAGCAAGTTGAATGTATAAAGATGCAACTTGGCGACCCTGATAGCTCTGGGAGGCGAAGACCAATTCCAATAGAAGGTTCCGAATTTACAATTGATATAGATGAAGCAATTGTTGCAATTGGCACAACTCCTAATCCTATTATTGCAAAAACAACAGAAGGATTAAAAATTGGAAAACATGGTGAGATTCTTGTTGATGAAAATTTACAAACATCTGTTAGGGGTGTTTTTGCAGGTGGTGATATCGTTACAGGTGCTGCAACGGTTATTACTGCAATGGGTGCAGGCCGTCTTGCAGCAAAATCAATTGATAGATTCATAAAGGGAGAGATTTAAAATGTTTGAGGCCCTCCTCTGGGAACCTCTTGAGGGAAATAAAGTACGTTGTAATTTGTGTAATTTTAGATGTGTTATTCCTGAAGGTAGATCGGGAATTTGCAAGGTAAGAATAAATAAAAATGGAAAACTCTACACACTTCTCAATTCATATGTGTCTTCTTGGGCGCTTGATCCTATTGAGAAAAAACCAGTTTTTCATTATTATCCAGGAAGCCTTGTGCTTTCTTTTGGTACATGGGGTTGTAATTTCCGTTGCCGTGGCTGTCAAAATTATGAAATTTCTCGTATAAAAGACCCAAATTTTGATTTTTCTTTAATCTCGGAGGAAATTCCACCAGAGGAGGCAGTTCGCTTAGCAGTTAGGTATAATGCTAAAGGGATAGCATGGACATATAATGAACCCACAATATGGTTCGAGTATACTTATAAGTCTGCCCAGCTTGCAAAGAAAAACGGATTATATACAGTGTATGTTACAAATGGTTCAATTACAAAAGAAGGACTCGATCTGATTGGGCCTTATCTTGATGTGTTTAGAGTTGATATAAAGGCATTTTCACAAGAAACTTACAATAAAATTACCCCAATCTTTGATTTCCATAAAATTCTTGAAAGCGTAATCTATGCAAAAGAACGTTGGAATATGCACATTGAAATTGTTACAAACATAATTCCTACAATCAATGATAACATTGATGAACTTAGAAACCTTGTGGTGTTTATTCGGGATAATCTTGGCAAGAAAACTCCGTTGCATATAACACGTTTCTTTCCTTACCTTGATCTTGCGTATCTTTACCCAACACCTATTGAAACCCTTGAAAAAATTAGAGAGATGGGTATAAGTGAAGGATTAGACTTTGTTTATATTGGTAATGTTCCAGGTCATCCATATGAGGATACATATTGTCCAAAATGTAAGAGAAGAGTCATAAGAAGGTCTGGATTTGAAATTATTGAGAATCATACTCATGGCGGAAAGTGTGATTTTTGTGGGGAGGATTTAGGCATCATTGAATAGAAAATTAATTTCAATAATTTTTTTAGCTTTAGCATTGTTATTTTTTGTCTTTTACTTTGCAAAGCTTTCTTATTCTGTTGAAATTTACAGTATGAATACTGTTATTGATATAAAAGTTTGGGGGATTAATAGATACAAAGTAGTTAGCGAAATAGAAAATGAAATAAATCGTCTCAATCTCTTGTTTGATGATTTTAACCCTAACTCAGAAGTTTCGAAAATAAATAATAACGCAGGTATTAAACCTGTTGATGTCTCACCAGAGACACTTGATGTTATCAAAAAAGCAAAGGAAATGTACTTTAAGACGGATGGGAGTTTTAATATAATGATAGCACCAGTTATTAAAATATGGGGATTTAAGTCAGGGGATTTCCGAATCCCCAGTGATAACGAAATATCATCTGCACTTAAATTAACTGATATAAACGATCTTGAGATTTCTGATAGTAAAATTTTTTTAAAAAGGAGTGACGAAGCAATCGATTTGGGTGGTATTGCAAAAGGTTACGCTCTTGATAAGATTAAGGGAATTTTAACTAAAAATAGAGCAGAAAAAGCAATAATAAATATGGGTGGAAATGTTTTGGTATATAGTAAAAATCCAGATGAGATTTTTAAAATAGGTATAAAGCATCCAAGAAGTAATGGGGTTATTGCGGTAGTTCAGGTTAAAAGTGGCTCTTTTGTGGCAACTTCAGGCGATTATGAGCGCTTCTTTGAATACGATGGAGCAAGATACTGCCATATTTTCGATCCCAAAATTGGCAGACCTGCAAGTAAAGTTATTTCAACAACCTCTATTACAGATGTTGGATATATTGGTGATATTCTTTCAACCGCAATGTTTGTTGAAGGAAGGGATGGTGCTTTTAAATTAGCAAAAGAATTTAATGCAGAAGCTGTTGTTATTGATAAAAACTTGAATATCTTTTATACGGATAACTTGAAGGGGCTGATTACTCTTGAAAATTGGTGACAAAATAATTTTATTAATAGTAGTTGTTTCTATTGTTTTAGGAATTGGCATAAGATTAACTCATAATGGAAATTCTTCAAAGTATGTTGTTATTATGGTTGATGGCAAACTTTACCAAAAGATTCCTCTTTTTAAAGACTTGAAAAAGAGCACAATGATGATTAAAAGTAATGAAGGGTATCTTTTTTTAGAAATCGTTCAAGATAAGGTTAGAGTAATCGACTCAACATGTCCTGATAAATTATGTATAAAACAAGGATGGATTAGTCATATTGGTGAATCAATTGTTTGTCTTCCAAATAGAATAAGTATTTCGATTACAGGGGGTAATTTTAGTGTTGATTCAGTTTCCTACTAAATCAAAAATTCGGACAATTGTATATCTTTCACTTCTTATTTCAATAGGAGTGGTACTCAATCTTATTGAACCAGTTCAGATTTTCCCTTTGTTACCAGGTGCAAAACTTGGACTTGCAAATGTTTCAACAGTTCTTGCAATATTACTTTTTAATGGTATATACGGCATTCTTGTTGCAATTATTAGAACAATTGTAAGTCAAGTGTTTAGAGGAGCATTCAATTGGATATCTTTTGGAACAAGTTTTTTTGGTGGGGTAAGCGCTTCTATTGTGATGTCAGTTGCCCATTATTTATTTAGGAAAAAAATGAGCATAGAAGGAATCTCTGCGCTTGGAGGAATTATAAATAATGTTTCGCAGGTAATTTTTGTCTATCTTGTTACCAAAAATTCTTTTTTTATCTATTATCTTTTCTTCCTTATTCCTATTGGTGGAGTGGTAGGTTTTGTTGTTGGAATTTTATCTCATACTGTATATAATAGGTTGAAACTGCAATGAGGAAGTTTTCTTATGGAAGGTTCTTTATTTTTTTGATTTTGGGCCTTATTATTGGGACGGCTCTTGGTATATTTATTGGAAAAGTATTTCCTGTATTTGACTACGGATTGAATTTTGGAATTAAAGCAATGGATCTGGATCTTTTGTTTATAAAATTAACCTTTGGAGTGAATGTTCGACTTAATGTTGGATCGATTATTGGGGTTATTATTTTTATTTTGTTTTTCACTTTAACATGAAATTTATTCTTGCAAGTACTTCTAAAAGGCGTATTGAATATCTAAAAAACTTTGGTTTTGATTTTGATATTAAAACAGTCGAAATTGCTGAAAAAGTTTTTGAAGGAGATCCAGTGAAAACTGTTATATACAATGCATACATGAAGGCATATGAAATAAGTAAAAACAATAATCTTATCGTAATTGGCATGGATACTATAGTTGAGTTAAACGGAAAAATATTCGGAAAGCCAAAAGACAAACTGGAGAATTTTAAAATGATTAAGGAACTTCTTGGGAAAAATCATCGCGTAATTACAGGAATTGTTGCTTTAAAAGGGGAATTTAGTATAATTGATTACGTAATTTCTGTAGTCCATTTTAGAAAAGAAGTTGATATGGAAGTTATAGAAAAATACGTTGACAGTTCTGAGGGCCTTGATAAGGCAGGTGGATATGCAATACAGGGACTTGGTTCAATTTTCATTGATGAGGTCTTAGGACCCGTTGACAATGTAATAGGGATACCAGTTTTGAAGGTTTATGAAATCTTAAATATGATGGAAGAGGTGTAACATGGGACTATTTTCTAAGGAACTTGCTATCGATTTAGGGACTGCAAATACTGTGGTATACGTGAGAGGGAGAGGCGTAGTTTTAAGAGAGCCAACAATTATTGCTCTCGATCATAATAAGAGAGTTGTTTCTGTAGGCAACGAAGCAAAAGCAATGGCGGGAAGAACTCCATTTGAAATTGATGTTATAAGGCCCATTAAGGATGGAGTTATAAATGATTTTGAAACAACAGAAGCTTTACTTGACTATTTTATTTCGAGAGCAGGAGGCAAAAGAGGGATTTTTAGGCCCGTAGTTCTAATTGGTGTTCCAAGTGGAGTAACTCCTGTTGAGAAAAAGGCTGTTATTGATGCTGCGGTACATGTGGGAGCAAGACAAGCTTATGTTATTCCGGAGCCGCTTGCAGCAGCAATTGGAGCAGGTCTTCCTATTGAGGAGGCAAGAGGATCAATGATTGTTGATATCGGTGGTGGAACAACAGAAGTTGCTGTAATTTCATTGAAAGGAATTGTTGTTGGAAAATCCACAAGAATTGCTGGTGATGAGATGAATGAAGCGATAATAAATTACGTAAGGAGACAGTATAGCATCCTCATAGGAGATGTAACTGCTGAACAAATAAAGATGCGAATTGGAAGTGCATTTCCTCTCGATAGAGATGAGAAAATGGAGATACGTGGAAGAGATCTTATAGATGGTCTTCCTAAATCGATTACAATAACTTCAGAAGAAATAAGAAAATCTCTTCAACCAATTCTTGAAGAAATCCTTAATGTGATAAGGAGCACTCTTGAAATTACACCTCCAGAGCTTGCGGCAGACATTATGGACAGGGGAATAATGCTTTCTGGAGGAGGAGCATTACTTAAAAATATCGACAAGTTTTTAACTCATAGAACTGGTATCTTATTTACAGTTGCAGAAGATCCCCTTTCATCAGTTGCGCTTGGTGCAGGAAAAGTGATAGAGAATTTCGACTATTATAAAGATGCAGTTTCCTCGTGAAAGACTTGTATTGTATTTAGTTTTAGCAATTATACTTTTAGTTTTTGTTGCAGGTCTTGCTGGCTATGGTATTACCTTTAAAAGTGTTTACGAAGTATTGATATTAAGACCTGTTAATGTAATAGTAAGTTTTCTTAACAGAATCTATATTTCGTTTAAAAATTATTTTATTTCGATCAGAGATGGTAAGGCTTTAATTGAAGAGAATCAAAAACTAAATTACTATATTGCAACACTTGAGAGTAGATTAAAGATTCTTTTAGGATATTACTACGAAAATGCTGAATTAAAGAATCTTCTTGGCATTAAATATAAGATTAAGTACAATTCAATTGGTTGTAATGTTATCTTTTATAGTAAAGCAGGGAATTTCTTAATAATTGATAGAGGAAAAGATGCTAATTTTATGGTTGATATGCCGGTTATTTACTCTATTGATGGCACTACAGCCCTGCTTGTAGGTAAAATCACAGAGGTATCAAGTAATGTATCAAAGGTAACCCTTGAAACAAGTCCAGATTTTAGAGTTGGAGTTAAAAATGCTTCTCGTGGTGGAATTGATGTTGCTTTTGGCAACGGAATTGGCTTATCAGTTGTTCGTCCTTCACAAATCATTTCTGATTCGATCTCAGATATATTTGTGACAGTTGAAGAGAGTGGATTATTCCCTAAAGATATTGTTGTCGGAAAAGTCTATTCAATAAACAAGTTAAGCACAGTTGAGAACGAAATTGAGCTTAAGCCATTGGTTGATTTTTATACTATTAGAAATGTTTTGGTAATTACATCGTATGAAAAAGAATGAATTTTTAAATTTCCTCATTTTTCTTGTACTTTTATTGTTTGATATTGCAACAAATGAGGATACAAATTTTTTAGTCTCTCTTACATTTTTAATCTTAATTTTTTTAAAAGATGGATCGCTTCTTAATATTTTTTATTTGTTGGTCATTGATTGTTTTTTTGGGAAATTTATCGGATTTTTCACGTTTCCTACTCTCGTTGGTGTTCTCTTTTTTAATTTTATCTCCTCTAAAATTAAAGTCCCAATAATTATTCAAGCTTTTGGAGTTTATGTTTTTTTATTCACCTTTTTGTTTGGACTAACGCAAAATCTTTTTTATTCAATAGAGTTCTTTGCGGAAAGTTTATTGCTTTCCGTAGTGTTAGTTTTTATAACTTCTAAGGTATCCTATGAACAGGAAAGAAACCGAGTTTAGTCAAATAATTTATGCACTAATTTTTGTTCTTGTGTTTACTCTTATGGGGCGTGCGTATTACCTTCAAGTAGTTAAAGGAGATTACTACAACGAACTTTCGCAGTACAGAAGTGTAAGAATTATTGAAACTCAGCCTATGCGGGGGCGTATTCTTGATAAGAATGGTATTGTTCTTGCAGAGGATATCCCTTCTTATAGTGTTGCGGTAATTATGGAGGATGTGAAAAATCCAAAACATGAGTTTAGCATTCTTTCATCTATAATTGGTATGAGAACTTCTGACATAGAGGACAAAATTAAGAAAGCAAATCTTCCGGCGTATGAATATGTAATTTTAAAGAAAGATATTTCGATAAAGGAAAGAATCCAAATTGAGGAATCACAAGATAAATTACCAGGAATTAATGTTATCACATCTTACAAACGATACTATCCTTTTAAAGAAGTAGGCGCTGCTTTCATTGGGTATGTAGGACCTGTTACCCTTGATGACATAAAGACCGATAGTTATTATGATATAAACGATGTGATAGGGAAACAAGGTCTTGAATTACAATATGAGAAATATTTAAGAGGAATAAAAGGAAAAAAAGAGGTTCTTGTTGATGCTTTTGGGCGTGTAAAGTCTATCTTATATGAGGAAAAGCCTGTTCCCGGTAATGATATCTACCTAAACATTGATATCAATGTACAGAAAGATCTTGAGAATCTTGTGGGAGATAGAAATGGTGTTGCTATAGCTATGGATCCACGTACCGGTGGTATCATTGCAATGGTATCACATCCTACTTTTGATCCAAATCTTTTTGTAAACGGGATAGGCGAAAAAGATTACAATTTGCTTTTAGAGAAGAATGCATTTATAAATCGTGCAATTCAGTCAAGATTTCCTCCGGGGTCTACTTTCAAAAGCTTAACCCTTATTTCTGCACTTGAAAAAGGAGTTATTACGAAGGGCACTATTATTGATTGTGGGCCTTATGTAACAATTGGCGGCAGGAATTTTAAGGATTGGATTTATCCCTCGGCATTTGGAAGACAAACGCCTTCAGTTGCACTTGCTAATTCAAGCGATGTATTCTTTTATAAGTTGGGTCTTATGACTGGAGTAGATACTATAAAATATTATAGCGATCTTTTAAAGGTTGGTGATTTAACTGGAATTGATGTTCCTTTTGAAATAAGCGGAATTATTCCTTCACCCCAGTGGAAGAAAGAAACTGTAGGAGAACAGTGGTATTTAGGTGATACAGCAAATATGTCAATAGGTCAGGGATTTGTTTCACTTACTCCTATTGAAGTTGCATCTTTATATCAAATCATTGCTAATAATGGCATAGGATTAACTCCACATTTTTTGAATAAAATTGTCTCATCAAAAGGAGAGGTTATTCTTGAATATAAACCACAAGTTAGAGTTAACTATAAGTTCAAAGATGACACTCTAACCGTTGTAAAGGATGGACTTGAAGGACTTTCAAATAAACCTGATATGAGAATAATGAGGGTAAATGGTGTAACAGTTTGTTCTAAAACAGGGACTGCAGAGGTTGGTGATAAAGAAGGAAGCGTACATCACTGGCTTGTTTCATTTGCGCCAAAAGATAATAGTTCGGTTTTAGGTCTTTTATTTTTTGAGTATTCTAAATTCCCCTCATCACATGCACTTGCACCTCTTATGAGAGACTTGCTTAAAAATTTTTTTTGAGTAAAAATATGTAAGGAGGAAACCATGAAAGATTTTGTGAGTCTTAAGGGAATAAACGGAGATGTAGTATTAAAAATTGATCCCACTGCACCATTTGAAGAAGTGCTTAATAGTATTAGAAGTCTCATAGAAAGTGAAAGGAATTTTTTTAGTAAAGGTTTTCTAACCATAGATACTCAAGGAAAAGAGTTAAGTGAAGATGAGATAAGCAAATTACAGGATCTTTTAAATGGAATAAATGTCTCTTTCAGAATAAATGAAGAAAAAAAGCTATTTGTAGAAAATAAAGAAACTCCAAAACAGTCAGTTTTTGTTATAAATCATACAGTACGATCTGGTCAAGTATTTCGATATAATGGTAGTATAGTAATTTTAGGAAACGTAAATCCAGATGGAGTTGTTGAATCTGAATCTGATGTTTATGTTTTTGGTGTTATTAAAGGTAAGGTTACTGCTCGGAGACGAGTCGTTGCTCTTGGCTTTCAACAACAATATTTAAATATAAACGGTCTTGAAATTGATTTTAAAACTCCAGAAAAAAGTAGAAAACCCTGGGTTTTTGAGATTGGAGAAGATAACAAAATTAATTTTTCTCAACTTGATGCAAGAGAAGCAAAACCAGTAAGGAGAAGGAAAGATGGGTAGATCTATAGTTGTTACTGCAGGGAAAGGTGGTGTTGGGAAGACAACAGTAACTGCAAATTTAGGAGCATCTCTAGCTAAACTTGGGAAAAGTGTAGTTGTTATTGATATGGATATAGGGCTTAGAAACCTTGATGTAGTAATGGGGCTCGAAAATCGTGTTGTTTACAATATTATGGATATAATTGAAGAACGTTGTAAAATTAACCAAGCGCTTGTTCGAGATAAACATCTTGAGAATCTTTTTTTGCTTCCTGCTTCTCAAATTCATAGTAAAGAAGATATTAATGTTGATAAAATAGTTGACATTGTTTTAACTCTTGAAGGTAGTTTTGATTACATTCTGTTAGATTCTCCTGCTGGTATTGAAAAGGGTTTTGAATCTTCACTTGCTCCCGCAAAGGAAGCTTTAATAGTTGCAACTCCTGATGTCTCTTCTGTGAGAGATGCAGATAGAGTTGTTGGAATTATTGAAAGTAAGGGGATATTTTCAATAAGTCTTATAGTAAATAGATACGATCCTGTTCTTGTCTCCAAGAAAAAAATGCTTGATTTTGATAGCATTATTGATTTTTTAGGCATTGATGCAATTGGTGTTGTTCCTGAAGATAAAAATATTATTGAAACGACAAACAGAGGAGAAATACTTGTGAATTACTTGCCAGGTTCTCCTGCAGCAAAAGAATTTGGGTTTATTGCGCGGAGAATTGAAGGTGAATCAATTCCAATAAAAATTGAGGAGCAGAAAGGATTTTTTGGTAATATATTTAGGAGAGGCTCATGAGCTTATTTAAAGGTGAAAAAAGCGCAAGTGAGATTGCACAAGATAGATTAAAATTTATTCTTATTCAAGACCGCTTATTGCTTTCTTCAAAGGAATTCGAAATGTTAAAAGAAGATATAATAAAAGTACTTTCAAAATATTTTGATATTGAGGAAAATGAAATCAAAATAAATTTGGAACGAACAAGAGAAAAGAACATATTTGAAGCAATAGTTCCACTAATCAAAGTAAAGAAAGAAAAGTGAAAAGGGTTCCATATTCCTTAGTTTTGTCTGTAATAATTTTAAAATTCTTTTCAGTGTCTGCTCTCTATGTGATTAATTTTATAAAATTTGTGCCAAAAGAAGTAGCATATTTTCTTGTAGCCTTTTTTCTTTTCATAATTGTTTCGTCGATTAATTTTAGAATATTCAAATTTTATTCAATTTTGTTGTATGTGTTAGTGCTATTTTCTCTTATTGGTGCCCTTATTATCGGTGTTGCAATTAATAGTTCGAGAAGATGGATAAGTATAGGTGGGCTTTTTACGGTTCAGCCTTCAGAATTTGCTAAAATTTCTCTTATAATAATTTTTGCCTGGATTTATGAGCATAAAACTTGGAATAATTTTGAGAAGTTTCTTTATTCAACTTTGCTTTTTCTTCCTTATGCAATTATTGTTTTTCTACAGCCTGATATGGGAACCTCTCTTGTATTTGTCTTTATATATTTTTTCTTAATTGCGGTATTTCTTCACTATAAGTATGCTTTAACCTTAGTTATAATTGCTCTATCTTTGATTCCGCTTCTTCCTAAGATTCTTAAACCATATCAAATTGAAAGGATTTTAGTATTCTTTAATCCTTATCGGGACCCATTGGGAAGTGGATATAATGTTCTTCAATCAATAATAGCATTTGGTTCTGGAAAACTTATTGGTAAAGGAATTTTAGGAAGCACAATGACTAAATTAAATTTTGTCCCTGTTCAGTATGCTGATTTTATTTTTTCTGCAATTGGAGAAATTTGGGGGTTTGTTGGAATTGTTGTGGTTCTCCTTAGTTTCGCTTATATTTTATACTTTATTGCAAAAGCAGCGTTTTCCACGAAAAATATTTTTGGTAGAGCGATTGCATTTGGAGTATTTGCAATGTTTTTTTTCCAAATTCTTATTAATGCTGGTATGAATATAGGTATTATGCCTGTTACTGGCGTGCCATTACCTTTTTTGAGTTTTGGTGGAAGTTCGGAACTCGTCAATTTTATCGCATTGGGGCTTGTGGTAAGCGTGTATAATTATAAGGACGAGATAAATCTATGATTAAAGATTATGAACTCATAAAATTTAAAAAACCCTACTACTATTTTGGAAACGAATTCAATAGTATTCACAAAGAAGGCATTGGGTTGCTAAAAGTTGCGCTTGT
This sequence comes from Caldisericum insulae, assembly GCF_047785965.1. NCBI lineage: Bacteria > Pseudomonadati > Caldisericota > Caldisericia > Caldisericales > Caldisericaceae > Caldisericum > Caldisericum insulae. The sequence goes on along the minus strand of NZ_JBLOBF010000002.1, from coordinate 63,411 downwards.
ATATCCCGATACATATGAGGTTGGTATGTCCTCTTTTGGTTTTAAAATTCTTTATCATCTTGGAAATGAATTAGATGGCGTTTCTGTTGAAAGGGCTTTTGCTCCTTTGCCTGATCTTGAAGATTATTTGCGAAAAAAATCAATACCGCTATTTTCTCTTGAATCAAGGACGCCATTAAATGAGTTTGATCTCATTGGGTTTTCAGTTCAAACAGGACTTGATTATACCAATATTCTTAATATCCTTGATCTATCAATGATTCCCTTACACTCGGATGAAAGAACCCGTCCTATTATTTTTATGGGTGGCACATCTTCATATAATCCTGAGCCTCTCTCAAAATTTATGGATTTCTTTGTCTTAGGAGAAGGAGAGGACTCTTTTATAAAAATTCTTGAGATAGCAAAAAGTGTAAAGAACAAGGAAAATTTTCTAAAAGAAGTCTCTAACATAAAAGGTGTTTATGTTCCTAAATTTTTTGAATTTGAAAAGAGAGGAAAATTCTTCGTTGAAAAAAACGGTAAAAAAGTTACAAAAGATGCAATATCAGATTTTGAGCATTCGTATTTTCCAACAAAACCAATAGTTCCACTTGGAAGCATAATAATGGATAAGGCTTATGTTGAAATTTTCAGGGGCTGTACTCGTGGTTGTAGATTCTGCGAAGCTGGGATTGTTTATAGACCTGTAAGAGAACGAAGCATGGAAACAATTGAAAAATATTCTTATGAAGTTCTCAAAAATACGGGGTATGAAGAAATTACTTTTCTATCTTTGAGTACAAATGACTATTCAGATATGGATGGTTTAATTTCCCTAATGAGGAAACTTACAAAGGATTTCAATGTTTCTATATCGTTACCATCACTTAGAATTGATAAATTTACAAAGGAACTTGGGGAAGCAATTCTTGAACAGAAGGTTCATAGTCTAACATTTGCAATTGAGGCTGCATCTCCAAGGCTTAGAAGAGTTATCAATAAAACGATTTCAAATGAAGAAATCTTTAATGTCGTTAAAACTGCTGTTTCACTCGGATTCCATACGCTTAAATTTTACTATATTATAGGTCTTCCAACTGAGACAATGGATGATGTTTTTGAAATTGTAACACTAACAAAGGAGATGCTAAAAGTTGGTGAGGCAAACAAGACTTTCAAGAAGCCTTTTGAAATTCACCTCAGTATAAATCCATTTATGCCGCAACCAAATACTCCATTTCAATGGGCCAAATTTGAGGACATAGAAACACTTGAGAAAAAAAAAGAAAATTCTTTTGAAAGAGTTAAAAATAAGAAATGTTAAGGCAGATTTTTCCGACTTTAGGATGAGTGCTCTTGAAGTTGTACTCGACAGAGGTGACAAACAACTTTCAAATGTAATTGAGAGAGCATTTAAGAGTGGTGCAAAGATGGATGCTTGGAGTGAATATTTCAACTTTGAAATATGGAAAAAGGCTTTTGAAGAAGAAGGTATTGATATGAGTATTTATCTAAAAGAAATTGGAACAGATGAAAAATTACCTTGGGATCATATTGACTCTGGAGTCTCGAAACAATTCTTATTAAGAGAATATAAAAATGCAATGAATGGTGTGATGACCGAGGATTGTAGATCAGGCAAATGCGTAGGATGCGGCATAAACATATCATTATTTTGTCCGATTTTTGAGAAAAAAGGTTTAGCCTCTTGACAAAAAGAAAAAATTTATTATGCTATATATCGAGAACGGGTTCCCCGTTAGCTCAACCGGCAGAGCGGGTGGCTGTTAACCACTAGGTTGTAGGTTCGAGTCCTACACGGGGAGCCATTTTTTATTTTTGGTCCAAAAAACTTAAAGGTTTTCCTTATTTATCCATAAAAAGTTGTGTTTTTTGAGTACTTTTTAGCTTAGCAATTGGAAATTTACTTTATTTATTAAAATTTTTTCATTCCTTTTCAAAATTTGTAGTTTCATTCGGGAATTATATAATTAAGAAATATCAGTGAGGTTTTCGTGGCAATTGATGGATTAAAAGAAAATAACGAAGAAAAGATTTGGACCAATTTGCAGATTTGAGTTTGGTAGAAAAGATGCATAAAGCAGGTTATGCACTTTTAGAAATGGAAGAAAGTATTGATGTTTTGATGCATAATGCTGGTGTATGTCTCAAAAAGAAAACTGTAACAGCTGACGGACTCGAAACAACTTTTACAGTTAACTACCTTGCTCCGTTTGTGATCACATATATCTTAAAGGATAAGTTTAAGAGAAAGGATAAGGGAAGAATAACTTTTGTAAGTTCTGAAGGTTATCAATTTGCTGTGTGGGGATTAAATGTAAATGATCTAAATTTCAAAAAAGAGAAATACTCAGGGTTAGAGGCATATGGATCTTCAAAACTTGCGCAAATACTTTCAATGACGATGTTTAATGAATACTTTAAGGGAAGTTCTGTAACCATTAATGCAATGTATCCAGGTATGGTAAGAAAAGCCACAGGAAGATATAATGGACCTTTATATCTCTGGTTTAAACATAACATAATTGATAGATTACCTGATTATTCTGAAATTTCTGCTAAGGCACTTTACTATCTTGGAGTTTCAAAGAATTTAGTTGGTGTTAGTGGAAAATTCTTTAACTTGACTACAGAAGAAGAAATGACGTAACCTGGAAAGGATTTATCCGAAGCAGAAAAACTTTGGGAAATAACTTTAAAAATGGTGATGTTACTATAGATTATGTGGGATGTAATAGTTGTTGAGGGGGGAATTTTAGGTCTTACTGTTACCGCATACTGAGCTCTATTAGGCTTGAAAGTACTTTTACTTAAAAAAAAATGAAAAGTGTGGGGGGTTTGTTAATTCATTTGAAAAAGATGGTTTTATTTTTTATGGAGGAGTGCGCGCTCTTGAAAACGCAGGCATTATTATACTAAAGCTTTGCGATCTAGGAATTACTCTTGAATTTTTAAAAATTCCTGTGTCAGTAGGAATTGAAGATAAATTTATTTTTGTCGACTCTAAAGAAAGTCTTGAACAATACAAGGAGCTTCTTGAATATCTTATAAGTCGACATTTCTTTAAGGGGACTCCTTTTTTTTGTCTTAAGTTATTTTTACCTTTATTCTGATTATATTTACCCTAAGGGTTGCATTGGTATTTTGCAAAGTTAATTGAGGAAAAAGCAACTCAACTTGGCGCAGCAATCCAAAAAAATACAACTATAATTGTTGGTTGGTCTTTCGAAAAACTTTTGTCCATTTATTCAAGCATGTTATTTGTAAAAAACTCTATGAAAAATCTATTCCTAATATTTTTAAGGCAGGTCAGTGGTCTTATAGCACTTCGGGAGTTCCTGAGTATATTGACTTGTAGACTTGCAGTTAAAGGGGTTTTAAAAAATTTAAAAATATTTTAAAATAAAAGTAGGAGCGCAAGAATGGAAAATAAAAACTTAAGAAAAAGTGGCGTTTTAGCTCACATTACAAGTTTACCAAGCAAATTTGGAATAGGAGATTTTGGATACTCTTCAAAAAATTTTATAGATTTGCTTAAAAACTCAGGTCAAAAATTACTCCAAATTTTACCAATTGGTCCAACTGAGCCTTACTTTGATAATTCTCCGTATCACTCAGTTTCTGCCTTTGCAATAAATCCTTTGCTTATAAGTCTCGAGAAACTTAAAGAAGAAGGTTTAATTTCACAGGATCTTTCGCAATACGAAATAGAAGAGACTAACATAGTTCAGTTTGAGAAAGTGATAGAGAATAAATTCAAGGCATTCAATTCTGCTTATAAAAATTTTAAGGAAAACGAAGATTTTCAAAAATTTTGTTCCGAAAATTCTTTTTGGTTAGAAGATTATGCAATCTTTATAGCACTGAAGAAAAGATTTGAAAATAGAGCTTGGCAAGAGTGGCCTAATGAATTTAAGAATAGAAATCTTGGTGCCCTTAACCTTGCAAAGGATATACTAAAAGATGAGATTAAATTTGTTAAATTTTTGCAGTTTATTGCATACAAGCAAATTTTGGAAATGAAGGATTACGCAAATGAAAATGGAGTTGAGATAATTGGTGATTTACCCATATATGTTGATCTTGATAGTCCCGACGTATGGGCAAATAAGGAATTATTTAATTTGGACGATAATGGCTATCCTGTAAAAGTTGCTGGTGTTCCTCCTGATTACTTTAATGAAAATGGACAACTCTGGGGAAATCCTGTTTACAACTGGGATAAGCATTTGAAAACTAATTTTGAATGGTGGATAAAAAGAATTGCGCATCTTTTACAATTCGTTGATATTATTAGAATTGACCATTTTAGAGGATTTGTTGCATATTATGCGGTTGATGCAGGCAGAGAAAATGCAAAAATTGGCGAGTGGATAAAAGTACCTGTTTATGAATTTTTTGATACAGTCAAAAATAATTTTCCAACCATGCCATTTATCGCAGAGGACCTTGGTTTGATTACAGAGGATGTCGTTGAGGTAATCGAGCGATATAATATTCCGAATATGAGAGTTCTTGAATTTGCATTTGATGGATCACCTGAAAATGGATACCTTCCGCACAACTATAAAAACCCAACAGTTGTCTATACAGGTACACATGACCATAATACCATAGTCGGCTGGTTTAAATATGAGCTTACAAATAATGGTAAGTCATATCTCGAAAAATATTTAGGGAAAAAGACATCTCTTGAAACAATTAATTTTGATTTAATAAGGCTTGCCCATTCTTCTATTGCACAGTTTTCTATTCTTCCTGTTCAAGATATTCTCGCTCTTGACGAACGCTTTAGAATGAATACACCTGGAACTTCTTCGGGAAATTGGCGATTCAAATTAAAATTTAGTGATATAGATGAGGGGAAATTCTTTAAACTAAAAGAGATTACCGAAATTTACGGAAGATGAATTAAATTATTTTGCAAAATCCCAGAAGAAAATTTCTCTTAACTTATTAACGACTTCAGGATTTGATAAAATAATTCCAACTTCTCTATTGTTGTCAAGAGAATTTGAAGAAAGGTTCTCCGATCCAACAAATGCATATTTTCTATCTACAATAATAACCTTTGCATGGATAAACGGGCTTGTTATGTATTTAATGTCTACTCCGTATCTTTTTAGCTCTGAAATTACTACTTCATTTCCTTGAACATTCATTGGATCCGCAATAATGATTTTAACATCTGCTCCATATGCTCTTCGCTTTTTTAAGATATCAATAATTGAAGGATCCTGAATTTCTTCTGCATAGATCAAAATTTCTCCTGTTCCACTTCTAAGAAGAGCTTCGATTTTCTCTCTTGAATTTTCTGGGCTTACAACAAGTGCGGTATCTTTACTGGGATTATATGGTGATCTTTTCCAATCTGCTTCAAAGATTTTAGTAAGTTCTTGCACTATGTTTTGGTCATTAACTATTACGCCAAACTCCCTATTTTTATTAAAAGCTGATTTTGTGAGGTTTAAAGTCATTATGTAGCCTGTTCTGTTATCTATAACCATAAACTTTGAGTGCGTAAAGTTATACGCTTTATTGTCCCATTTTGTTTCAATGCCATAATAAGAAAGCTTATCTTTTGTCTGTTTGTTTGCGCTGTATCCACCATATGGATTTTCTTCAAGAATTACTCGAACTTTTACTCCTCTTTTTTTTGCGTTTACAAGTTCTTGAAGCACATCTGTATCGGAAAATGTATAAACTTCTATATTGATAGAGCTTTTAGCGTTTTTTATTCCGTCAATTACAGGTGCTTTGCCCATGTCAGGAGTATAGAATAAATTTACTGTGCCATTATAAGATTGTACAACAGGCGTAGATGTAAAATGTCGTGGTATTAATCGGTAATAAATAAAAAGCAGAACAATGAATAATGCAGAAATAATTACATTGTAGATATAAGCCTTTTTTCCAAGTACTTTTTCTTTTATTGATCTATTAACTTTATCTTTTTCCATATTTGAATTATACCTAAAAACTTCTTATTTGTATTTGAAAAAATGTTAATTTTTAATAGAATTAAATGATATGGCAATATACAAGATAAAGATAAGAGTTGTTGAAGTGAGAGGGACTTGTTCTGCTAATCTAAAAGCTGGAGATGAATTTGAAATAAACGAAAATGGGCAACCAGTTCCTATTAATTTTTGTGGATGGGCGTTTGTTTCGCTTTGGCCTTTTATAACACCACTTCGCTATGGTGGAAGATTACCCTGGGAGAAAGAAGAAAATAAAGCTTATGTTTCTTGCCCAGATCCATTTAATACTGTTGTTTTCGAAATTATAAGAGAAAAAGAAGATAAAATAAATGAGGAAAATCCTCCTGCCTTTTAAAAAATGAAAGAGAAAAGAACTTTTTCTCAGTTAGTTTTGCAGCTATTAATAATAGTGCTCCTTATAGGGGTTGTATATGCCTTTTATAAGAAACAAATTAACATTGCAAGTTATGTTGAAGATTTAAAGGTCTCTTATCTTCCATACTATATTTTTAGATCTCTTATTAGAATGTTTTCTGCTTATTTCTTTTCTCTTTTATTCTCTTTTACGTACGGATATCTTGCGGCAACAAGCGTAAAAAGAGAGGCAATAATGATACCAATACTTGATATTCTTCAATCCGTGCCGATTTTAGGATTTTTCCCGGTAGCAATTGCGTTTTTTATCTCTCTTTTTCCGAATTCAATTCTTGGCGTTGAACTTGCCTCTATATTTCTAATTTTTACATCTCAATCCTGGAATATTGCATTTGGAGTTTATGAAAGCATAAAAGGAATACCAAATGATGTTAAAGAGGCTTATGAGTTTTTTGATCCAGAAGGCCTTCTTAAACTTAGAAGGCTTTACATACCTGCTTCCATTCCAAAAATCATTTATAATAGTATTGTAAGTTGGTCTAATGGATGGTATTTCCTTGTTGCTTCGGAAATCTTTGCTGTAGGAGAAAAATCATTTAGGCTTCCAGGAATTGGAAGTTTTATTCTTGTTTCTGCAACAGAAAATAAAATTGGTTTGGTTCTGCTAGGAATTCTTGCACTTGGCGTTACTATATTTTTCCTCGATATGTTCATGTGGCGTCCACTTTCGCAATGGTCAAGAAAATTTAGATATTCAATAAGTCCTGGTGAAGAGGAAGAGAAGGAAGTTCTTGATATTGTCATTATTTTTTGGGAATTTGTTGGGAATATCATTAACAAGATTAAACGGCCCTTTGAAAAGATAAACTTTGAGAGCATAAATCTAAAGCAAATTTTTAAAGCTAAATTATTTGTTACTATCGAAAGAGTATTGAAATATGTCCTCCTTGTAGTTTCCATACTTGTTTCAATTTACATTATGTTTTATACTTTTAAAGGGATTTATAGCATTGCTTTGTCATTTAAACTCAGTTATATTCTGATTGTTTTAAAATCTCTAATATTTTCAACTTTGAGAGTTCTTTCATCTTATATTATTGCGGTTTCTTGGACGGTGCCATTTGCAATTTTTCTTTACAATAGAAAAAAGATTGCTAATTTTATTCTACCTTTTTTCCAAATTCTTTCTTCGATACCTGCAATTTCGTTCTTTCCATTGTTACTTTATTTTCTTTTACCATTTAAATTTGGACTTGAGTTATCTTCAATAATATTAATCCTTACAGGAATGCAATGGTATATATTCTTTCTTGTTCTTGGTGGGTTAAAAGCAATACCAAATGATCTTCTAGAAGTTGTAGATTCTTACGGTGTAAAAGGAAATTTGAGACTTAGAAGGCTATTGATTCCGGCTATGCTTCCTTCATTTCTTACTGGCACGATTACCGCGATGGGCGGTGCATGGAACGCATTGGTTGTTGCAGAATACATAGATATAAAAGGACAACCTTTTTCGGTTCAAGGTATCGGTGCACTTTTGAATACATCTTTGGCTCAGAATGAGAAAGCTCTTTTTACACTTGCTCTTGTTTCCCTTGTTTTTATGGTTTACTCAATTAATCATTTTGTGTATAGACCTCTTTATGATAAAATCCTTGATAGATACAGGATGGAGGCATAATGAACTTTTTGAGTGTTAAAAGTGTATACCAAACATTTCCTCTAAAGAATAAAGAAGTAGTAATACTTGAGGATATAAATTTTGATATTCAAGAAAACGAATTTGTTAGCCTTGTTGGACCGTCAGGTTGTGGAAAAAGTACACTTCTGAGAATTATTGCTGGGCTTCTGAAACCTACTTCAGGAAGTGTATTCTTTAGAGGACAAGAGATAAAAGGAATTAATCCATATACAAGTATGGTTTTCCAGACGTTTGGGTTGCTTCCCTGGCTTGATGTAACTGAAAATATTACCCTTGGACTTGAAGCAAGAGGTGTCCCTTTGAAAGAGAGGCTAAAGAAAGCTTTTAAATACATTGATATGGTAGGACTTGAAGGTTTTGAAGAGGCTTATCCAAGGGAATTGTCTGGCGGGATGAAACAGAGAGTTGGTATTGCTAGAGCCTTGATTATGGAGCCAGAATTACTTTTAATGGACGAACCATTTTCTGCACTTGATGCGCTAACAGCAGAAAACTTGAGATCAGAGATAATAGATCTTTGGGAATCAAAGAAGCTCTCTTTGAAGTCTATACTTCTTGTTACTCATAATATTGAGGAAGCAGTTTATCTTTCGGATAGAATTATTATTCTTTCAACTCATCCTGGAAAAATAATTGCAGATGAAAAAGTGGATTTACCAAGACCAAGAGATAGAGAAAGTAAGGAATTTTACAAGATTTATGATAAAATATATTCAATGATACTTGGATCAAGTATAAGTAAGGAGGTGAATCCCGGAAAGGGGACATAATGGACGATATATCGCCTTTGCCGTATGTAGAAGTTGGCAAACTTATTGGTTTGCTTGTTTACCTTGAAGATTCAGATGGAAAAGTTGACATTTATATGATCCCGGAAGATATTGAAATCGAAGCGGATGAACTAATTTCACTTTTACGTCTTGCCCAGATGCTTGGCTTTGTTGAAGTTAGTGAGGGTGATGTGTTCTTAACTGATTTGGGTCACGAACTGGTTGATGGTGACGAAAATAAAAGAAAACTAATTTTTAAGGAATCATTAAAGAAATTGCCAATTTTTAAGAAGGTAATAAATATTCTTATTAAGGCAACTGAGAACTCAATCGATAGGGATGACCTTCTTGAACTCCTTCAGGAAGAGATGTCTGAGCAAGAAGCAGAAGAAACGCTCAAAAGCATCATTGAACTTGGCAGGTATGCTGAATTAATTGGATATAATCCAGAAGACAAGGAAGTCTACCTTGATAAACTGGAGGAGATATGATAGAGGAAACTTTTGTAATGATAAAACCTGACGGTGTAAAAAGAGGATTAATAGGTGAAATAATTTCAAGATTCGAACGAAAATTAATGATTATTACCGAACTTAGAATGCTTACTCTATCAAGGGAATTAGCAGAAGAGCTTTATATAGAACACAAAGGAAGAGATTACTTTGAAAAACTAATTAACTACTCAACTTCTGGACCTGTTGTTGTAATGAAAATTGTAGGGGAAAATGCAATTTTGAATTGTAGAATCCTTGTTGGGGATACTCATCCTGAAAAAAGATTGCCAGGTAGTATTCGAGGCGATTTTTCACCATATCTTACTGAGAACGTTGTTCATGCATCATCAAGCAAAGAAGATGCTGAACGCGAGCTTAAAATTTTCTTTGGGTGATATATGGATGAAAGTCTTTTAAGAAATCTTACCGAAAGTTTTGCTCCTACAGGCAATGAAAAAATTATTTTTCCAATAATTGAAAGTGCTTTAAAAGGTTATGTAGATGAAATTAAAATTCATGAGAGGAGCAATTCTCTCATGGCTTTGAAAAAAGGTAATGGGAATTTTGCCTTGATGCTTGAAGCACATGTTGACGAAGTGTTTATGGTTGTAAGTAGCATTGAGAAAAATGGGTTTTTAAAAGTGACTTCAAGGTCGATTGACCCAAAGATTTTGCCAGGATCGCAAGTAATAGTGCATGGTAAGAAAAAAATAAAAGGAGTAATTGGTATAAAACCTTACCACCTCGTGAAGGAAGGAGAAGAAAATCTTACATATGATTTTAATAGGCTATTTGTTGATACTGGTCTTTCAGAGAATGAGTTAAAGGATTTGGTTTCTGTTGGTGATTATGTAAGCTTCGCTCCTTCGTTTGATAAAATTGGCAATTATTTAGTAAATAAGTCTTTTGATAATAGGCTTGGTGTATATGTTCTTATTGAAACAGCAAGGGTTTTGAAAAATATTAAGCATGATGTGAATGTTTATTTTCTCTTTTCTTCTCAAGAAGAATATACTGGACTTGGTGCGATAACCGCTACTTTTTCAGTTTTTCCTAATGCTTCTGTTGTACTTGATGTTACATTTGGAACACAGTATAAGGTGACACCTTTCGATGGTTTTGAATTAGGTAAGGGCCCTACAATATTTTATGGAATTTCCGTCAATAGAGAACTTACAAATAAACTTGCTTCAGTTGCCGATAAATACGGAATTCCATACCAGAAGGAGGTAGGAGTGTTATCATCAACTGATGCTGACAAAGTTGGTCTTGTAAGATCTGGAATACCTACATCTCTTTTAAGCATTCCAATAAGATACATGCACACACCTGTTGAAATGTTTGATCCATTTGATGTTGATAAAACTGTGCAACTATTGAAGCTTTTTATTGGAGAATTTGAGCCAACAGAGGATAGAAATGGCGAATATTGAACTTATTGAAAAGTTGAGTAATGCAATTGGCGTTTCCGGGTTTGAGGATGAAGTTATTGAAATTTTGAAAGAGGAAGTAAAGGGTTACATAGACAGTTTCGAAGTTGACCCTCTAAAAAACTTTATAGTGACTAAGAAGTTCGAATCTTCAAAACCTATAGTTATGCTTAATGCTCATATGGATGAGGTAGGGCTTCTTGTAAAAGGTTTTACCTCTGAAGGATTTATCAAATTTACTAAAATTGGTGGCATTGATGACAGAGTTCTCTTGGGAAAAAGAGTTGTAATTGGAAAAAATAAAGTCAAAGGTGTAATAGCAACAGTTCCTATACATCTTCAAGAACAAAGTGAGCAGAAATCAGTTGAAAGAGCAAAAGATATGGTCATAGATATCGGGGTAAAAACAAAGGAAGAAGCAGAAAAACTTGTAAGTTTAGGCGATTACATTGGTTTTGACGTTAAATTTGAGAGACTTTCTAATGATACTTTTATCGGAAAAGCACTTGATGACAGATTAGGATGTTCGCTTGTTTCTGAAATTTTAAAAGAGAAGTTTAATTTTCCAATTGTTGCATTATTCTCGTCACAGGAAGAAATTGGTTTGCGCGGTGCAACTGTTGGAGCCTTCAAGTATACACCCCAGATATCAATTACCCTTGAAGGCACAATCTCAGCGGATTTCCCAGATGTAGCAGAACATGAAAAGTGTACTTCAATTGGCAATGGTCCGGTTATCACGATAAAAGACAATTCCGTTATTACCGATCATGAATTGAGAAATAAACTTGTTAAGATAGCAGAAAAATTTAAAATTCCATATCAATTCAAACAGGTATTTGTAGGTGGTACTGACTCATCAAGAATTCAGCTAACAAAAGGTGGAGTTAGAGTGCTTGTTGTGGCTGTCCCAGTAAGATATATTCACTCACCTGTTTCTCTTTTTAATATAAATGACTATGAGAATACAAAAAGGCTCATTATTGAATTTTTGAGGTCTCTATAAGGGGGGGAATAATGGAATATTTAATAGAAAAATTAGTTAAAACCTTTGGTCCTTCATCAAAAGAAGATAAAGTTAAACATCTCATAAAAGAAGAACTTAAAAAATGCGATTGTGAAATTTTTGAAGATAAGTTTGGAAATCTTGTTGCGCACATTCCACAAAATGGACCAAAATTGATGATTGCCTCTCACCTTGATACGATTGGTTTCATAGTGACAGATATTGATAAAAATGGTCTTTTAAGATTTACTTCAATTGGTGGATTGAGACCTTCCTTCTTGCTGGGTAGTCGTGTACTTTTTGAGAACGGAATCTCAGGAACGATTTATTATGATGATAAAGAAAACCTGTGGGAACCCAAAGAATTTAAGGTTGAAAAATTCTTTATAGACATTGGAGCAAAAAGCAAGAAGGATGCTTTAAATTTTGTAAATATCGGAATGGAAGGAGTTTTTTATCCAGTTTTTTCTAAAAATTACGATAGAGTAATTTCTCCTTCACTTGATGATCGATCAGGTTGTGCTGTGATTGTTGAACTTTTAAATAACATTAAGAAAAAGAGCCTTAAATATGATTTGTATGCAGTTTTTACTGTTCAGGAAGAGATCGGAGTTAAGGGAGCAAGAACTTCAACCTATGAAATAACACCAGAATTTGGAATTGCAGTAGATGTAACGACAGCAGGTGATTTTGTAGATCCTCACATTAATGCACTGGAGTTAGGAAAGGGTCCCGCTATTAAAGTTATGGATGGGGGAATGATTACAAACATTGATTTGCGAAATGAATTAATTAATGTTGCAACTAAAAACAAGATTCCGTTTCAGCTTGAAGTGATAACTTCCGGGACAACAGATGCATTTGCGATTCAAATAACCAAAGAAGGTGTAAAGACTGCTGCAGTTTCAATTCCCACACGATATACCCATACTCAAGGTGAAGTAATCGATCTTAGCGACATTAAAAATACAGTGGCTTTATTAAAGAACTTTATTGAGAAATAAAAGGAGGTGTTCAACTTATGCAAGGAGTTTTTGGTAGGTATCTTGAAGTTGACCTTACGAGCGGAAAAATTGAGGTAAAAAATCTTTCCGAAGAAGTTTTTTTAAAGTATCTTGGTGGTCTTGGACTTGCAACAAGGTTAATTTTTGATTACACAGAGCCACACATTGATCCATTATCAGAAAAGAATGTTCTTGTTATTGCTCCAGGATTGCTTGTTGGAACAGGGCTTCCTACTGCGTCAAAAACAACACTAACATTTAAATCTCCTTTAACAAATGGATTTGGTAGAAGTGTTGCAGGAGCCTATCTTGGCGTTGCACTTAAAAAGGCTGGGTATGATGCGTTAGTTATAAAGGGAAAGAGCTCTAAACCTGTGTATCTTCTTATCGAAGATGAGAAGTGTGAATTAAAGGATGCGTCACATCTTTGGGGAAAAGATGCAATTGAAACACAAGAAATTTTAAAGATTGAACACAGAAACGTAAATACTTGTGCTATAGGTTATTCTGGAGAGATGCTTTCGAAGATTTCAGGTATAGATTTTGAAGAGCGCCAGGCAGCCCGTGCTGGTGGCGGTGCTGTGATGGGAAGTAAAATGCTTAAAGCGATTGCAGTTAAGGGTACAAAAGAAATTCCTGTTGTAAATTCTGAAAAACTCAAAGAAGCGATCAAAAGATGGAATGGTAAAATTATTGGAAGTGAAGTTGCAAAACTTGATATGGCATATGGCTCAGGTGAATTTTATGAATGGGTTAATAAAGAGATAGGTGTTTTCCCTGTCAAAAATTGGCAACAAAGCTATTTTGAGGCTAGTTTTAAGGCGCATCCAGATGGAAAATCACATCTTGATCCTTATTACTGGTCTCCAATTTACACCGAAAAATTACATCCATGTCCAAACTGCAATAAGCCATGCGGAAGGCATATAGTGATTAAAGATGGCAAGTATGCAGGACTTCGAGTGGAAGGAGTCGAATATGAAATTCTTTACTCGCTGGGTGGAGTGCTTGGGATTGAAGACATCGAAGTTACCGCAAAACTCAATTCAATTTGCGATAGAGCAGGTCTTGATGGAATTTCTGCCGGAGTAACTTTGGCTTGGGCAATGGAGGCATACGAGAAAGGCTTACTTACTAAGGAAGATACAGATGGTCTTGATCTTAGGTTTGGAAATGGTGATGCTGCAGTCCAGGCAATGGAAAAACTTGCAAAGCGTGAGGGCCGTCTAGGAGAACTTCTTTTCAATGGTGTAAAAGAAGCATCAAAAAAGCTTGGAAAGGGTTCTGAGAAGTTTGCCATTGAAGTAAAAGGTCTTGAGCCTCCTGCTTATGATGTAAGAGGTCTCAAGGGAATGGCGCTTGCAATTGCAGTTTCCGTAAGAGGTGCATGCCATTTAACAGGTGGAATCTATGCACCAGAGTTAACTGGAAAGTTTTGGAAGCTTTCTAATGTTGATAGGCTCTCAACAAACTGGAAGGGTTATGAAGTTAAGACTGGCGAAGACTTTATGACTGTTTATGATACAATTGGTATGTGCAAATTCTCAAGAAGTCTTTTCTGGTTAGAAGACGATATACTTGAAGGAATTGAAGCGGTAACTGGAATTAAAATGGGCGTTGATTGGCTCATGACAATAGGTGAAAGAATCTATAATTTGCAAAAGTTGTTTAACGTAAGAGAAGGTTTCGGGAGAAAGGATGATTATTTGCCCTATAGAGTTACTCATGAACCAATTTCAAATGGTGTAAGTAAAGGACATCTTGTAACTGAGGAAGAACTTCAAAAGATGTTAGATGAATATTATATGACAAGAGGTTGGTCGAAAGAAGGAATTCCAACCAAGATGCACTTAAAGAGGCTAGGTCTTGACAAAGAGGCAGAAGAGTACGGAGCACCGATTTAATTATGATTAAGATACTGGTTGTTTCTGATATACACTATCCTGATAGAGTTTCAGTAATTCCCGATTTAAGTAAATTTGCAATAGATGTAAACGCAATTTTTGCATTGGGCGATTTTACATCTTTTGATGTACTTAACTATTTAAGCTCACTTAAAAAAATTGTATATGCAGTGTACGGAAATATGGATGAGCCGTTGCTAAAGGAACATCTTAGAGAAAAAATTTCTATTGAAATAGAAGGGTTAAAGGTTTGTCTTACTCATGGAAATGGCGGTCCTAAGGGAATAGAGGAAAGAATAAGAGCAACTTTTGAGGCAAGGTGTAATGCATTTGTTTTTGGACATACGCATCAGCCAATGAACAAGTATATAGATGAGACACTTTACTTTAATCCAGGGTCTCTTGCTATCCAAAATCCAAGTTTGGGATACTTATTCGTTGAGGATGGAAATATTTGGGGAGATATTGTTTATTTGTAAAAAGTCTATAGAATAAAACAAGGAGGCGAAAATGGTAGAAGGAAAACCAGCACAAATCGTTGAGGTTTTAAAGCAGTTAAAACAGGACAATCCTGATGTTGAAGCACTTGCAGTTGTGAGTTTAGATGGTCTTCCAATTGCAAGTTTATTGCCACCAGATGCCGAAGAAGATAGAGTCGCTGCAATGTCTGCTGCAATTCTTGCATTGGGCGAAAGAGCACTTGATGAACTTAAAAAAGGGACTTTGGAACAGGCTTATGTAAAAGGTGAATTTGGTTATGTTATTACTACTGGAATTAAAAATCTTGCTGCATTAATGGTTGTAACAAATAAGGAAGCAAAACTTGGAATGGTGATGCTTACAATCAAAAAGGGTGTTGAAGAACTCTCAAAATTACTTTAATTGTTGATTACTATCTACATAAACCGGGTACAAGCCCGGTTTATTTTTATTTAAAAATATCATGTGGATATAGAAAGTCGTGCCCAAAAGTCCTTTGAGATATTTTACAAACTGGTGGTAAAGTTCTCTTG
This sequence comes from Caldisericum insulae, assembly GCF_047785965.1. Classification (NCBI taxonomy): domain Bacteria; kingdom Pseudomonadati; phylum Caldisericota; class Caldisericia; order Caldisericales; family Caldisericaceae; genus Caldisericum; species Caldisericum insulae. Next base: position 47,729 of record NZ_JBLOBF010000002.1, on the reverse strand, counting down.
AATTGAGTTGAGAACATTCTATTTAAAATATTTTCAACATCGTTTTTCTTAAATCCCATTTCAATTATTTCTTTTTTTGTTTTTCTTTCTTCAAGATAAAGGTACAATATTTGATCAATCAAATCATATGAAGTGCCTATTTCCTCTTCATCTGTTTGTCCTGGCCACAGGTCTGCAGAGGGTTTTTTGTTAAGTATATTTTCTGGAATTCCAATATACTTAGATAGCCCAAAGACTTGAGTCTTGTATAAATCACCAATAGGATAAATCCCTGCAGCCATGTCTCCATACCAAGTTGTGTATCCAAGCATTATTTCACTTTTATTGCTTGTGCCAAGAACTATTGCATCAAATTCTCTTGCCTTATCAAAGATTATGCTCATTCTGAGGCGTGCAAGAAAATTTCCAATCCTGAATTTATCCTGTACTTTTTCTTTTTCAAAGTAGCAATCTGCAATGTCTGATATTTCGATTATTTCATGTTTTATTCCCAGTTCTTTTACAACTTTAAGGCCGTCATCAAGTGAATTTTTTGAACTGAGCTTATATGGTAGGAGTACACCGAAAACATTTTCGCTCCCGAGCGCCTCCACCGCAAGGTAAGCAACAAGTGCTGAATCAATGCCACCAGATATTCCAAGCAATGCATGTTTGAAATTATTACTTATTACTTCTTCTTCAATAAATTTAATTATAAACTTTTTTGTAAGTTCGTAATTAAGAGAGAGATCAATCATTTCTACCTCCAATTAGTCTTCGAAGGTTCTCTTCAAAAGTTAACTTGTCTTCCTCTTTTATAAGCGGGAATGAAGTTCTCTTTTTATAAATATCGTCTGTATCGATTTCTCCTGTCAGAAGTTCCTCTTCAAAAAGTCTGAGAGCTATAACCTTTTTCCCAGTTGGTGATTGAATGAAGCTCCCACCGTAAAATCCAAGGCCGTCATCAAAACCGACTCTATTTACATAAACAACAAAAAACCCAAAGAAATTAGTATAGAGAGACGAGGCATTTTCAACGGTTTCTTGAATTTGAGGTTTCTCACCTTTTAACCCTCTAAGTGGCATATTACTTATGGCAAAAACAAAATCAACGTTGTCAAGATAAGCAAGGCTTAGAAGTGTTGGATGGAAAAAGTCTCTACATATTACTATACTTAATTTTCCGTAATCTGTTTTTATTGATTTATAAGATGTTCCTTTTCCAAAAAATCTTAACTCCTCAAACATTCCGTGAGTTGGCGGAAACATTTTTCTATAAACTAATTTTATTTCTCCTTTTGACAAATACATTGCAGAGTTGTAAATGATCTTATCTTCACCTTTTTCAACAAATCCTAAGATAATATCTATGTTTTTGCTTATTTCTTTTAACGGTTTGAAAAAATCAGAGTTTGCAGGAAGAGAAACATCATATGTAAGGTCTCTTAAGACATAACCTGAAATACTTAACTCAGGAAATACAACAACCTTTGCGTCCTCTAAAATCGCTTTTTCAGTAAATTCAAGATGTTTTGATAAGTTTTTTTCAAGATTTCCAAGCGTTGGATTAATCTGAGCAAGAGAAATTTTAAATTTCATTCTTTCAATCTCCTTTCAAGTGCATAAAGTAACGGAAGTCCAAGCAAATATGTTGATATTGCTTCGCCTACGCCTATTGTGAGGACTCCAAATAGATATGGCTTCCATGCAAAGTGCTCAAAAGAATATTTAAAAGCATCAATTAGTCCAAGCTTTGTATTGAGTGTTGCAAGAGTAACTACATAAAAACTAACACCTAAAGCATTAAAAATAATCGGAGGAAGTGGAGCCAGATACTTTTTTAGCTTTTTCTTGCCAATAAGGTAGGTAAAAAGAGAAGAGATTAAGGTTAAAAATGTTCCAAAAACCCAATCTATTGGTCCAAATGGTGAAAATAGATTTGAAAGAAAACATCCAAGCGTTACACCAAATATTGCCTCAGGAAAACTGTATGGAAGAACAACAAGAGCCTCAGAAATCCTAATTTGTATTGCGCCAAAGGAGATTGGAGCCAAAAACACTGTTAGGGCAAAATAAAGTCCAGCAATAATTGATGATCTTATGAGAGAAATTAAAGTTGTTTTTTGGAATTTCACTTCTCTCCTTTTTGTTCCTCCTCTTTTTTTGAAGATTGTTGTTCGACCGCTGTTTTTTGAATTTGTGCTTTAAGCTGTTGAATCTCTATATTGTATGCAATAAACGAAATAAACCATATAAGAATGCCGCCTAAAATGAACGAAACTATGACTAATGTGCCAGAAGTTACATTATTTATCATATATCCGAAGAGATTTACTGATGTAAAATAGCTGATGTTTAGAAGCAAAAACCATGTAGATATTCCTGAAAGCACGAGCAAAACAATAAGTAAAGCGCCAATCTTTTTCATAATAAACCTCCAAAATTTTTATCTCACTTCAGATTTTACAATACTTTTAGGAAATTTCAAAGTTTCTTCCTAAGCCTTGGATCAATTGCATCTCGTAAACCATCGCCAAATAAATTAAAGCCAAGTACAGATATAAGAATTGCAATTCCTGGAAAAGTTGCAAGCCACCAGTAACCACCCGTTATATAATGATTTGAATTTGCAAGCATTGCGCCCCACTCTGGTGTAGGTGGTTGAGCACCCAATCCTAAGAAACCGAGGGCAGCTGCATCGAGAATAGCACTTCCTATACTCAGTGTCGTATAAACAATGATTACAGAGAGAACATTTGGCAAAACGTGGACTCTCAGTGTTCTTAAATTTGGCGATCCGATTGCTTTTGCAGCCTCAATATATTCACTGTTTTTTACAACAATTGTTTCTGATCTAACAACTCTTGCAATTTGAGGAGCATATGTTATGCCTATTGCAATCATTGCTTTAGAAAGACCTCTTCCTAAAACTGACACAATTACTATTGCAAGAAGTATTGATGGCAGTGCAAACATTATATCCGTGAGTCTCATAAGTAGGTTATCAACCCATCCGCCATAAAAGCCTGAGAAAATACCAGCAATACCTCCAAGAAAAACCCCAATTATAACTGCAATAACACCAACCGTAAGTGATACTCGAGCACCATATATAATCCTACTTAGAATGTCTCTTCCAAACTCATCAGTCCCTAAGATATTATTTGTATTTCCTGCCCAGATTCCGGGTTTAAGGTTATTGTAAAGATCTTGTTCTATCGGGTTATGGGGGGATATGACAGGTGCTAAGATTGCAGTTATAACAAGGATAGAAATGATTACTAAGCCGACAATTGCAGATTTATTTTTCTTTAAACTTTTTAAACTATCACTTAAAAATGTTTCATGCACTTCAATTTCTTCTTCTAAAATTTTTTCTTCCATAATTTCACCTTAGTAATGAATTCTTGGATCTATGTAGGCATAAAGCACGTCTATAATAAGATTAACTACGGCCACAACGAATGCAACAAAGATTACTGCGCCTTGTATTGCAGGATAGTCTCTTGCGTTTACTGCTTGTACGATATATGTGCCTAACCCTGGCCAGTAGAAAATTGTTTCTGTAAGTACTGCTCCTCCCATTAACATTGCAAACTCAGTGCCTGCTGATGTAAGAATTGGAATAAGCGCGTTCCTTAATGCGTGTTTCATAATTACTGTCTTTTCAGGGAGTCCTTTTGCCCGTGCTGTTCTTATATAATCCTGACTTATAACATTTAGCATGCTTGATCGTGTTATTCTTGCAATAAAAGCCATTGGAATTGTTCCAAGAGCAATTGAAGGTAGTATTAAATGTTTAAGAGCGTCAAAAAAGGCACCAAAGTTTAATGTTAAAAGACTATCAATAAGATATAGGTGAGTTATTGGCCTTATCGAATAAAAAACCGAAAGTCTTCCTCCTGTCGGAAGCAAATTAAGTTTTATACTAAATAGTAAAACAAGCATTATTGCAAGCCAAAATATAGGCATTGAAACACCAAAAAGTGCTAAAAACATTGTTAAATAATCGAAAATTGTATATCTTTTAATGGCAGAAATTATACCTGCTGTTATGCCAAAAGCGCTTGCAAAAATCATTGCAAATATTGAAAGTTCTAAGGTATTTGGGAATCTTTGCATAATTTCTGTTAGAACACTTTCATGAGTTAGAATTGATCTTCCAAAATCTCCCATAAGAGCGTATCTAAGCCAAATAAGATATTGTTCCCAAATTGGTTTATCAAGTCCCCACTTTCTTCTCATTTCTTCAAGGATTTCTTTTGATGCATGTTCCCCTGCCATTGTTCGCGCAGGGTCACCTGGTATGAAGCGGACAAGCAAGAAAATAATAATTGAAACTGCAAAAAGCATTATTAAAATATTTACTAATCTTTTGATTATATAACTTCTCACTTTTCACACCTCTATTTTTTATTAAGGGGGCTTTCGCCCCCTGATGTTTATTAAATTATTTAGTTAAGCTTACTGTTTCAAAGTGGTAATCACCCGTTGGGTATAGCACAAAACCTTGCACATTTTTATTAAATACCAATATTTGTTTCGCATGTGCAAGAGGAACCCATGGTGCATCATTATGAATGATTACTTGGGCTTCTTTATAAAGTTCTGTTCTTTTTGCTTGATCTGTTTCTCTTTGTGCTTGGATATTTAACTCATGTACTCTTGGATTTCTGTAGAATGCAATATTTCCAGCACTTCCAACGGTTGCTGAGTCAGAATCAAGTAAAACGTACAAAAAGTCGTCTGGATCAGCATAATCAGCTGTCCAACCAAGGAGTGCCATTGGATGTTCGCCGTTTTCTGTTTTCTGCAAGTATGTTCCCCAATCATAGGTCACAATCTCAGCATCAATTCCTACTGCCTTTAGATCAGCTTGAATTGCTGTTGCTATTTTTTGTGGATCAAACATGTATGGTCTTGAAACAGGCATTGCCCACAGTTGTGTTTTGAAACCATTTGGATAGCCAGCTTCTTTTAAAAGTTCCTTTGCTTTCGAAGGATTGTATTCATAATCCTGAATTGCATCGTTATAACCCCAAAGAGTTGGCGGAATAGGATTCTTAGCAACAACAGCGGTCCCTTTATAGAGTTGATCTACAATAGCTTTTTTATTAATTGCATAGTTTATTGCTTGTCTAACTCTGACATCTCCAAAAGGTTTTTGGAAACCAGGTGTATCTTGACCCATATTCAACGCAAGATAACCAACGTTTAATCCTGGTTCGCTTAAAATTTGAAGGTTATTATCCTGTGAGATTTTTTGTAGATCATCTGGATTCGGAAATTCTATTCCCTGGACTTCACCTTTTTGTAAAGATAGGAGTCTTTGGGATGCATCTGGAATAACCTTAAAAATAAGTTTGTCAATTTTTGCTTTTTCTCCCCAATAATCGGTATTTTTCTCAAGAGTAATATGGTCGCCTTTTATCCATTCAACAAATTTAAATGGACCAGTTCCTACTGGATGTGCAAACCACTGGTCTCCCCATTTTTCACAGTTTGTTGGGCTTACAATATAAGCAGTAAACATTGCCATAGTACTTAGGAAAGGAGCAAATGGATGATCGAGGGTAATTTTTACAGTATAGTCATCAACTTTCTCGGTCTTTTTAATTTCACTAAAACACCATTGCCAGTATTCCCATTTTCCGTACTTGTGGAATGGATGATTTTTATCTCTTTGTCGCTCAAATGAAAAAACTACCGCATCTGCATTAAATGGTGTTCCATCATGGAATTTTACTCCTTGTCTTAAGTGAAATGTCCATACAAGTCCATCTTGTGAAACATCCCAGCTTGTGGCTAACCATGGTTCAACTTCTGTTGTCCCTGGTTTGTAACGGACAAGACCCTCAAAGATGTTGTTCATAACAGTTACAGACTCACCATCTGTTACATCTGCCGGATCAAGTTCAACGGCATCTCCTGCTTTTGCGAATACAAGGGTTTTGGGTTGTGCTGCTTGTTTGCATCCTGCAAATAAACTTACTACCATGAGTGTGGTAATAAGCACAACCAATAATTTCTTCATGCTTTCGCCTCCTTTGTTTTAATTTTTTCTTTTCCTTTAACTTTGAGCTTATTATATGAAAAAAGTATTTTAAGTCAATATTTTAATTTAAATTTCTTTGATTTTAATAGAATATTTGTTCCTATAGGATAACCGATTGAACGTGATATAGGAGAGCATTTTATCTTTAAAAGAAAAAATATTGGAAGTTCTTCATGAGATAATGTCTCGTAATTTGCTTGTCCTTTCGCAATTATAAGGTTTGAACTATTAAGGATGTTAATAAATTCGTCGCTTAAGGAGTATAATACTGTTCCTGCCATATTGGAACCTGTCTCAAGAACAACAGGTATTCCAGAATTTAGCGCATCTTCTTTTGTTGCGTCATTTATTATTGGTTTACTTTTTACAGCGTATTTAACTTCTTTCCCAAGATCAGTAAGAAATTCAATTAATATTCTATCAAAAACTGTTTCTCCTGCGTTGTCTCCAATAAACAGTATCCCTCTTTCATTCTCTATTGATTTCTTAAATTCTCCATAATCGCTTAACTCAAAGTTATCCATTAGAAATTTTTCTAAATCTATTTCTACATTATCAAATGTACTTCCGAGATCAATTGCATTTCCCATTATTGCAACTTTTACACTTTCTAAAAGTTTATCCGATCCTTTTTCAACAATTTCCTTTAATTTAGGATATAAATTGAGAGCTGTATTTATGTGGTTTTCTTTTATCTTTTTATAAGGATCATCGTTGTTTGTTGCTTTATAAACCAGTTTATAAAGAGGCTGTGCAAGTTCTGGGGGTGTAAGATTGAGATTTGCATTGCCGAGATATTTTGCGCTTTCTTTAAGTATAAGTTCTATTTTATCATTATTATCTGTTGCAACTTTCGAAATACGGAGTATCTGATTGTATATACATGTGAGACATTCAATTTCTGATTTCATGCTTAATTTTATAATAAATTTTCATCTTTTACAAGAAAAGTCTTGAGACTGGAGAGTTTTAAACTAAAATATAATTGGAGGTGAATAATGAAAAGAATTAAAAATATAGTTGCTCTTATAACACCATTTAAAGAGAATGGTGCGATAGATTATTTAGGATTTGGTAAATTTTTGAGTTATCTTGTAGATAAATCTCCAGATGGACTTTTTGCGAACGCAACTACAGGAGAATTTACAAATCTCAGTCTAAAAGAGAAGAAAGAGGTGGCTATCTTTGTTAAAGAGAATTCAAAATCTGTCCCTGTTTATGTAAATGTTCATTCTACAGTATTTGAGGAAACTCTTGAAATGTGTAGATTTGCAAAAGAGATGAATTTTTATGCAATAGTTTCCCCGCCCCCTTTCTTTCTTGTGCCTTCAGAAAAAGGTTTATACAATTATTTTATTAAAATTGCAGAAACTTCAACTTTACCTACCTTTATATACAACATACCAGTCCTTACTGGTTATTCCCTATCGGTAGAGTTGATTAAAGAACTCGCTAAACATCCGTTAATAAAAGGAATTAAAGTAACATATGATAATATGGGCTACTTTGTAAGGCTTATTAATGAAGTTAAAAGTGTAAAACAAGAATTTGAAATATTTACGGGAACCGAACAACTTTATATACCTCTAATTTTGACAGGTGGAGATGGTGGAGTAATGGCTCTTGCAAATATTGCGCTTGATATTTTTAACGAGGTTAAAGCAGCTTTCAATAATGGAGACTTAGAAAAAGTAGTTTCATTGCAAAAGAAGATTTCAAGACTTACAAATATTTATAGTCTTACGACTTCTTTTGGCTACGCAATAAAGGTTGCACTTGGTTTTATGAATATTCCAATTGAAAGATATGTAAGAAAGCCTCTTATGGAAGATGCTTTCGATGAAGAAGAATTTAAAAGAATACTTGAAGAGGTAGGTCTGATATGAATGAATCCGAAAAATTAATAATTGAGGCATTAAAAAAGGTAAAAGATCCAGAAACTGGGGTTGATATAATATCTGAGAATCTTGTTTATGGATATACTCCTAAAAATAAATACATCAAGGTATTTGTTTCTTTTGAAGTATCAACTCCTACATGCAATTTCTGTAAGGCAATTTCTTGGATGATAATCGATAAAATTTCACAAGATATAGTAACTGCCCTAAAAGAAATAGGTTTTGAGACTGTTGAGGTTGTAGAGGAGCTAAACCCTAAACTTATTTATAAAACTGGTTAAGGCTGTAGTACCTCTTCTGTGTTTCCATTTGCTGAAATTATAACTTCGTAACCTGGATAAAATTGTTGTAAAGTTTGAGTGATTTCTGCTCTTATTGCTCCTACTCTACAAGATCCACCTACGTCAAGAAGTTCCTTTCCAAAATCTATTTGCACTTTATTGTTTGCAATTTTTTCTATTTTATTTATCGTTAAATTTTTCGGTGTTGACATAACATAACCTTCAATTTCTTCTTTTTTGGTAGGTCCCAATAGGAACACTTTCATCGTATCCATTGGTGGATTTTGTGAATTTGATGCAACCCGCCTTTCAACTGGGAATACCTTAGTGCAATCAAGCATTTCAGGGTTTTTCTTAGTGTTACCATAAAAGACTAAAACCGTTTTGTATGGCAAATCATAATTGACGATTTTTTCGTCTTTATTTGTTATTGTTCCATCTTTTGGTGAGACAATGTATGCAATGACTTTGATTTTATCTGTCTGTGGAAATACATTTAATCTTATGTCTTCTTTAAAATTTCCAAATTGTCCCATATCTTTTGCATCTGTTGTTGAAGATCCTTCATACAGTAGGAAGTCATTTTCATCTAAAACTTTTAAAGCAATTGTGTTTTCAAATGCGCGTCCTTTACCTTCTACATGAATTGAGCCATCGCTATTAACGCTTACTTTTGTAAGTGAAACTTCTTTCTCTTTGAAAATACTACATCCCGATAAAAACATAAGTAATACCAACACTAAAAGTAAAACTTTTTTCATAATCTCATCCTCCTTATTTATTAGATACTATAATCTCTATGAAAGTTCCATAATTTTCTTTTCAATTTCCGAATAATCATATGCGATTTCATAGATTTTCATGATTTCGTCTTTATAAAGTGGCCTCTTTGCCCTAATAAAATCTGGATTTCCGTCGTCTCTTAATGCTGAGCTAACAAATGCTTCGAAGGATTCCTTCTTTATTCCAAGATCCTTTAGTCCATTCAATGCATCAATTCTTTTGAGCCATTCAACTATTCTTAATATAGTTTCTCTTGGATTATTTGTTCTAAAAATCATTTCTCCAAAGAGTGCAAGTCTATCCTTGTGAAGATCATACGTATAGATTAAGTATGCAGGCATTATTGCTGATAACCCTCTTCCATGTGATACTCCATAAATTCCAGAAATTGGATGTTCAAGTCTATGCATTGGATGGGGACCTCTTCTTCCTGCATTTGGAATACCTGAAAGTGCAAGGGCTGCGATCCAGGAAAGTGCTTCTCTTGCGTCAATATTTTGAGGATCATTAAATACTACTTCTCCTTGATTTATACATTCTTTCAAGAGTCCTTCAGAGATTCTATCCGAAACAGGTGCGTATGCATTAGAAGAAAGATAGCTTTCAAATATATGTGTAAACATGTCAATTACTCCATCAATTGTTGCATGTTTCGGAATTGATAAAGTTAAAAGTGGGTCAATTATTGAAATTGCAGGGAATAATTCAGGGTTAAAAAGTCCTCTTTTATCTCTTGTTTCTGAATTAGTTATAACTGCTGCATTATCAAGTTCTGAACCAGTTGCTGCAAAGGTAACGACAGTAAGAAGCGGAAGAGTATTACCTTTTATGGTTTCTTTTGGGGGTCTCTCAAAGTAATCCCAACTCGGTTTTCCTGTTTTTGCTATAACTTTAATAATTTTTGCAGCATCAATAACGCTTCCACCACCAATTGCTATGATGAAGTCAACGTTCTCTTTTCTTGCAATTTCACCACCTTTATCAACTGTTTTTGATTCTGGATTTGGTTCTATTTCAGAATATACAACATACTTAATACCTACTTCATCCAATTGTTTTAGTGCTTTATCAAGTAATCCTGATTCTTTTGCAAAACGTCTTCCTGATACTACAAGTGCAACCTTACCAAGTTCTTTTGCATGCTTTCCAAGAGAACTAAACTCTCCTTTTCCAAAAACTACCTTCGTTGGTATATGTAACACAAAATTGTCCATAGTATTTTCCTCCTTCTTTTTAATTATATCAAAAAAATGTATAATATCTAAAATGGAGAAAATAATCCTTGTCGATGGTAGCAGTATAATTTTTAGGGCTTACTTTGCCTTGCCTAAGTTTTCAACTTCAACTGGTATTCCAACGTCTGCTGTATATGGGTTTCTTAGGATGCTCTTGAGGATTCTTAAAGACGAAAAACCTAACTATCTTGCAGTTGCTTTTGATAAGAAAGTCCCTACATTTAGACATATCGAATATAAGGAGTATAAATCTCAGAGACCAAAAATGCCTGATGAGTTATCACTTCAGTTTGATGTATTAAAAGAGGTGCTTATTGCACTTAACATAAGATATTTTGAACTTGATGGCTTTGAGGCAGATGATATCATTGCAACTTTTGTAGAAAAATTGAAAGGAACCGATCTTGAAATTTTAATATTATCCTCTGACTTTGATCTTGCACAGCTTATTCAAAAGAACGTTAAATTGCTTGTTACAAGAAAAGGTGTTACAAAAATTGAGGTATATGACGAGGAAAAATTTATTAAGGAGTTTGGCTTTGAACCTGTTCATCTCGTTGATTATAAAGCTCTCTTAGGTGATGTTTCAGATAATATTGAGGGAGTTAAGGGAATCGGAGAAAAAACTGCATCAAAACTTATAAGTGAATTTAAAAGTGTTGAAAATATAATAAAGAATGAAGAAATAGTTGAAAGGTTTCATATAAATGGAGAAGAAGAAAAGATACTTAGAAATAAATCATTATGTATGCTTGTTAAAGATGTGCCAATTGAATTTAGGCTTGAAGAGTTAAAAGTGCCTGATTTTAAAACGGAAAAAGCGTATAAAGTATTAAAAAAATTTGAATTTAATTCGCTAATAAAGGAATTAGGTTTTCAATTTCAAGAAGAAAATGGAGATGCTGATTCGCTGTTTAAAAGTATTGATAAGAATAATGGTTCTAATGTGGACTCCGAAGATAAATCAAGTTCTACCGCTTTAAGGATTGAAAATAGAAATAGCTTTGTCGAGAGAGCGGTTTTATATGTGATATCTTTCGAGAAAAAAATAGAAAAAGTTGTTCTCAATTATAAAAATTTTAATTATGAGTTTGATTTTGAAAATAATCTTTTCCTTGACCATCGTAATCTTCCACTTTTAAAAGAAGTTCTCTCAAATGAAAATGTAGAAAAGTACACAAACAATTTGAAAATGCTTTACAAAGTTGCAGATTATACTGAAACATCTCTTAGAAATGTAGTTCTTGACTCAACTCTTGCTTTATATCTTATAGATCCAGACCAAGAAGACTTTTCGATTAAAAATTTTAAGAGTTATCTAAACATTGATAGTCCAATAACGAATTTAGAAGATGAAATAAACTTCTTAAAGACACACGGAACTGATATTTTGGAGTATCTTAAAAAAGAAAATTTGGAATTTGTATTTACTCGCATTGAATTACCCTTAGCGAGGGTCCTTTATGAAATGGAAAAAGTAGGTATTGAAGTCGATGTAGAGTATTTCAAAAAATTAAAGGAAGAAATAGAAAAGCATATTGAAGAGCTTGAACAGAAAATTTATAAACTAGCAGGTATATCTTTTAATATTTTATCTTCTAAGCAGCTTTCATCAGTTTTGTATGAAGTCTTGGGCCTTGAATTGCCAAAGGGTTATTCAGGCGGAACCGGTAGTAATGTTTTGTTAGAGATAAGTGGATCGCATCCTATAATTCCTCTTATAATTGAATATAGACATCTTGTTAAATTAAAGAATACTTATATTGATCCAATTCCACATCTTGTTTCAAAAGAAACTGGTCGATTGCATACAATATATCATCAAATTGGAACGTCAACTGGTAGATTAAGAAGCACAAATCCAAATCTACAGAACTTACCAGTGAAAGATGAATGGGGAATAAAGATTCAAAAAGGATTTGTAGCTCATGGAGAAAAAAAAGTCCTTGTAAGTGCTGATTATTCTCAGATAGAATTACGAATACTTGCACACTTATCGCAGGATAAAAATCTCATAGAATCATTCTTAAATAAGGAAGATATCCATAAAAGAACAGCAATGGAAATTTTTAACTTAAAAGAGGATGAAGTTACAAAAGAAAAACGCAATTTTGCTAAAGCTATAAATTTTGGCATCATTTATGGAATCTCTCCTTACGGACTTGCAAAGCAAGTAGGTATTTCAAAAGAAGAAGCAAAAGAATATATTGAACTTTATTTTAAGAGATATCCAATGGTTAAAGAATACATAGAAAGAGAGATAACTCTTGCAAGTGAAAAAGGAGAAACTCGAACTATCTTTGGTAGAAGGCGTTTTATTAGAGGACTTGATGATAAAAATGGAGTAATAAGGGAGAGCGCACGAAGAATCGCTATCAATAGTCCTATTCAGGGGAGTGCTGCAGATATAATAAAACTTGCAATGGTCGAAATAGTAAATAAGATAGATGATATTAAAATTTTGCTTCAAATTCATGATGAACTTGTTTTTGAAACTGAAGCGGATTTTCTTCAAGAAAAGCTACCCTTGATAAAAGATGCGATGGAAAACATATACAAACTTGCTGTTCCTCTTGAAGTTGACATCGCCTATGGCAAAAATCTTGGGGAGGCTAGATCTTGAAAGTAATTGGACTAACTGGAAATATAGCTTCTGGGAAGAGTTCAGTTTCAAATATCTTAAAAGATCTGGGAGCTAAAATTATTGATATGGATGATATTGCTAAGGAAATTCAAAATTTGAATTACAGAGGTGTATTGGATAAAATTAGAGAGACTTTTGGAGATAGTGTATTTCAAAACGGAAATATGCTTGACAGACGTGCACTAGGAAAAATTGTCTTCAGCAATAAAAATATGCTTGAGAAATTGAATAGTATTATGATTCCCGTAATGACTGAGAGGCTTTTAGAAGAGTTAGAAAAGGCAAAGAGAAAAGGTTTTGATGTAGTTGTTGTTGATGCAGCTATTCTTATTGAGGCAAATTGGGATAGGTTTGTAGATGAGGTATGGGTTGTTTATACGCCCAAAGAGCTTCAGGTAAGAAGATTAATGGAAAGGGAAAATATAGATAAAGAATTAGCTTTAGAAAGAGTGAGTTCACAAATGCCAATAGAAGAGAAAATAAAGCGAGCTAATGTAGTTATAGATAATAGCGGTGACTTTAATGAGTTACGAAATAAAGTTTTAGAGTTATGGGAAAGAGTGAAAAGTTCTACTTAAGTTATTCAAAAATTTCTACATACATTAAGTGCCCGTTAAGATATAAATTTATTTATGTAGATAATTTAGAGACAGAAATAAAACCTTATTTTAGTTTTGGAAATTCCATTCACAAAGTGCTTGAGAAATTCTATAGTCCAGAGGAAAACTTCAAAGTTCTTAAAAAGGATCCGTATAAATATCTTTTAGAACTTCTTGACAAGCACTGGATAAGCGCTGGGTATAAAAATGTTCAAGAAGAGTTAAGTGCAAAAAACAAAGCAAAAGAAATGCTTACTGCTTATTATAGGGAAAATATTTTTGGATTTGAACCTGCCTTTGAGGTTGAGAGTGAGTTCTCAATACCATTTTTAGGCTTGGACTTGAAAGGACGTCTGGATAGAGTTGATAAGGTTAACAAAGATTTTATAATAATTGATTATAAGACAAACAATTTTCTTTCTGATTCATTCAGAGAAGATGAAATTTTGCAACCAGTTATTTATAAGATTGCAGGTGACTATAAATATGGGAAAAATATAAAAGAAATTAGCTTTCATTATTTAAGGAAAGGGAAGAAAGTCAATTTTGAAGTCGGGTCTTATCTTATTGAAAAAAGTAAAAAGAGAATTGGGGAAATTGTTGAAAATATACATAAAGGATATTTTCAACCAAATGTAAATAAAAGCTGTAGTACTTGTGAGTTTAAAGACCGTTGCGAAGCTTACGCTCTTGTACAATTATCTCGTAAATCTCTTTAACAGTGCTATCCAAAACATCATTTACAACCACATAATCGTATAGGTATCTTTCTTCCATTTCTTCTTTTGCTCGTTTTGTTCTTTTTTCTATTTCCGAAAGGTTTTCTGTTCCTCTTTTGTTGAGTCTTTCAAGTAAAACTTCAATACTTGGCGGCATTAGAAATATCAAAAGTGCTTCTTCGTACTTATTTTTTATCTTTTTTGCTCCCTGAACATCAATTTGGAATATAACATCTTTCTTGTTACTTAGTCCTAAATCAATATACATTTGAGGAATTCCATATAAATTCCCATGCACTATTGAGTATTCAGCAAGTTTGCCTTCATCAATCATTTTTTTAAAAGTTTCTTCATCAACAAAATAGTAATCAATACCGTTAATCTCATTTTCTCTCGGATGTCTTGTTGTGCATGTAACAGCAATCTCAAAACGTGTGTCAAGCTTAACAAGTTCCTTTGTTACAGCATTTTTACCAACACCAGATGGGCCAGAAATAACTATAATCATGGCTTCAAAAGTTCTAATGCTTTATTTAATTGTTCGTCTTCCTTTGTGTTTGGATTATTATTTATTTCAATATCTGGAGTTATACCTTTCCCGTTAATACTTGTTTTATCGGGGAGAAGATATTCTTCAACTGTTATCTTGATTGAGTATGATTGAGGAAGAGGAAAAATCTGCTGTATAACACCCTTTCCAAAAGTTTTTTCGCCTATAACTTTTGCGACTTTATAGTATTTGAGTGCCCCAGTAAGAATTTCCGAAGCACTTGCAGTCCCTTGATCCACAAGGACAACCATTGGAATATTGAGTTTTTTTCCATTTACTGTAATTGGAGTTAGTTTTCCACTTCTATCCTTTGTATATAATAATACACCGCTTGGGATTAATTGGCTTGCTATATTTTCGCATTCAGATAAAAGTCCCCCTGGATTGCCTCTTAAATCTAATATAATTCCCCGTACATTTTTTTGTTTGAATTCATCAAGTGTTTTCTTGACATCATTGCTTGCTCCTTCTGAGAACATAAAAATCTTTAAGTAACCAATTTTGCCATTTTCGTAATATCGTGTGTCAGTTAATGGTATGTTTATTTTTTCTCTTGTTACATTAAAAGTTAATTCTTTACTGTCTCTCT
This sequence comes from Caldisericum insulae, assembly GCF_047785965.1. Lineage (NCBI taxonomy): Bacteria > Pseudomonadati > Caldisericota > Caldisericia > Caldisericales > Caldisericaceae > Caldisericum > Caldisericum insulae. Next base: position 32,397 of record NZ_JBLOBF010000002.1, on the reverse strand, counting down.
TAATTTTCAAGACAACCTGTGTTCCTATTTTGCCCTTTACTTTGGAGGCAACCTCATCCAAAGTTAATCCAAATGTTGACACTCCATCAACTTCCAATATGATATCTCCTTCCAATAACCCACTTTTTTCAGCTGGTGAACCCTTAAAAACGGTTACAATTTCTGGATAATTTAATTTTTCGTTTTTATTTATTACAACTCCAATTCCTGCATATTCCCCTTTTACTTCTTCTTGTAGTGCCTTTGTTTCTTCAGGATTCATAAATACAGTGTATGGATCGTTTAAAGAATTAACCATCCCCTTTATAAGTTCGTCTTCAGTTATTGGCTTGTAGAAATTTGAAAGAAGATAATCAGCTGTTCTTGTTAAGAGTATATGAGAGCCTGTTTGACTAACTCCAAGGGGATATCTAAAACCTACAAAATAACCTGCAATAAATGAAATCATTATAAGCAAAATTACTATAAGTATAATGTTTCTCTTCATTAGAGTCTCCTTAATCAAGGATTAGTTTATCAACATTTTCTAATTTTTCAAGTGTTTTAAGGTATTCGGAGTAATTTTTGTCTCCCATCAAAGCATGGGTAAATCTCTTACCTATTTCAACTGATGGTTGATCGATCGGGTTTATGTTTAAAAGCTCCCCAAGCGCAAGTACTTCAAGTTCCATAAAGTAAATTAAACGCCCAAGATTTTCCTCATCTATTTTCTCAATTTCAATCGAAACGTTTGGTCTTCCATTTTGAGTGAGTGCCATCTTTGTTGCAATGTATTCGTTTAGAAGCAATTCTGAATAATGTTTTCCGGTTAAGAAATCTAACTCTAAATATCCAAGGCTATTGTAAATATCAGCATCCTTTCTGAACTTTTTTGGAACAACAAAGATTATCAGCTTGTCGTAAGGTCCTTCCATGAAAAGTTGAAGCGTTGAGTGTTGATGATACGGTCCTCTTGCAACAACAGGTGTGATTCCTGCATATATTTCTTTTCCATCTCTTGAGAATTTTTTACCGATACTTTCTGCAAGCAGTTGCTCATAAAATTTGCCCAAATATTCAAGACCATCTGAATACGAGAATATTACATTTATATTAACATCTTTTTCTTTAAAGAATTTGTATTGGGTTAAAGCAAATAACATTTCACTATTTTCAATAGGCTCTTTGTTTAAAAATTTTTCTTTTCTTTCTTTTGCACCAAGTAGGAGTTTTTCAATATTAATCTCCTCAAAGGCTGCAGAAAATAGGCCAACGTGCGATAAAACTGAATACCTCCCTCCAACTTTTGGATGAATTGGGTAAGTCTTAATTTCAAGCTCATTTGAAAGTTTTCTAAGTAGTCCTTTTTCTGGGTCCGTTGTAAAGAGGAAATGTTCTTTAGGATTAAGTCCTTCTTTTTTGAGAATGTCAACAAGTAGAAGTAGATTGAGTAGCGTTTCACTTGTTGATCCAGATTTTGTTATAATATTAAAAAAAGTCTTTTTGAGATCAAGAGTTTGTATTAATGTGAGGTTTGTCTCAGGATCAATATTATCAATAAAATAAACTTTTTTAGGTTTTACAAAGTTCGAATAAATACCATTAACTGAATAATGTAGGAGTTCATTTCCAAGAATTGATCCACCCATTCCAATAACTACGAGATTATCAAATTTTTCTCTTATGTAAGATGCATAATTGTTAATTTCGTAAACTTCCTTAAGCATTTCATCTGGAAGGGTTAGAGGATAAAAATCGTCGTTAATTTTGTTTATTATTCTTTTTTTGACACTCTTTATCAATTCTACCTTTTTAAAAATTTCATTTCTGTTAACTCCATGCTCACCAATGTTTTCTGAAAAAATATTTGTAAAATCAATTTTCACTTAGTCCACCTGCCTTATTAAAGATTTGAATTGCAAAATTTGATAATTCGTCTAATTTTTCTTCTGAATATGCTTCAAGGTAAATCCTAGTCTTTGGCTCTGTTCCAGAGAGTCTAAAAAGAATTGTGCTGCCATCTTCAAGTGATATTTGTAAACCATCGAGTTCATTTATATTTTTTATAGAAAGAAAATCTTTGTTTTGAAGTATATAGCTTTTTAGAAGGTTCATAATCTTACCTTGCAATTCTTTTGAAAAAGGAAAATCTATTCTTTTGTTGTATACGGCGCCAAATTTTTCAAACAACTTGTTTCTTAATTCTCTAAGGCTTTTTTTATAATGAGAGATTATCTCGAGTACGAGCGTATTAACGAATATACCATCCTTTTCTTGTAGCCATCCTTGGATAGAAGCTCCACCACTTTCCTCTCCACCAAAAATTGCTCTTTTCTCAAAGAGTGCTTCACCTATGTATTTAAAGCCAACAGGAGTTACAATTGCTTCAAATCCGTAAGATTTTGCAATCCTATCAAGTAGTGTTGTTGTTGAAATAGTCCTAACAACGTTTCCTTTGAGTTGTCTTACATCAAGTAAATAGTAGTATATTATAGAAAGAATAATATTGGGCGGAATAAAACTTCCATCCGAATCGATAAATCCAAATCGGTCGGCGTCTCCATCTGTTGAGAGTCCGACATTTGCTCTTTGGTTAAGAACTGCTTCTTTTAGTTGTTTAAGATTTTCTTCTATTGGTTCTGGATGAAGTTTTCCAAAAAGTGGATCACGTTCACCATGTATCATCTCAAAATCCGTTATATCTTTGACTAAAGGTGGCAAAAACCTTCTCCCTGTTCCAAAGAATGGCTCATAGACAACTTTAAGATGTCTCTCTTTAATTTTTTCGAAATCGACAAGTTTTTTTAAATTTTCGAAGTAATTTGTTTTATCAAAAATGGATATTATACCCTTGGAAACTGCTTCATTGAATTCAATAGACAAGATTTTTTCCTTGTTTTCTTTGATTTGGTTAATTATTTCTTCAATCCTTTTTGTTTCCTCCGGAAGAGCAGGTCCCCCTGTTTTATTTGAAAATTTAAGCCCATTGTACATATAATCATTGTGAGAAGCTGTTATGTTTATTCCTCCTGAAGCCTTCTTATCTAAAATTTCAAAAGCGACAACTGGTGTTGGAATATCGTATTGAGAAAAATGGACATTTATTCCGTGTGCAGCAATAACTGATGCCACAGATTTGGCAAAGTCCTCTGACATAAAACGTGTATCATAGCCAACAACGATAGACTTAGCATCAATTTCTTTAAGATAATTAGCGATAGCTGTTGAAGCTAATCTTACATTTTCAAATGTAAAATCATCTGCAATTATTCCTCTCCATCCTGATGTACCAAATTTAATTGGCATTTCTTAACTCCTTATAAATTTCTAAATACTTTTTTGCAGATTGCTCCCACGAAAAGTTACAACTCATACCAATCCTAATTAATTTTAGTAATAAGCTCTCATTTTTGAAAATCAAGAGTGCTCTCTTGATCGTTAAAGTAAGCTCATCACTTGAATACTCCTCGAATGAAAAGCCATTTCCACATTGAGTTATTTCTGAATAATTGTCAACAGTATCTTTTAATCCGCCAACTTCATGGACAAGGGGAAGCGTTCCATATCTCTGAGCTATCATTTGGCCAAGTCCACAGGGTTCATACTTAGATGGCATAAGGAAAAAATCTGATGAAGCATATATTTTGTGGGCCAGTGCTTCGTCAAATGTTAAAAACAGTTTGAATTTTTCAGGATACAAATCGCTCAATGTTTTTAATTTTTCCTCAAGAGGTTTCTCGCCAGTTCCTAAAATTACGACATTAAGGTCTTCGTTTAATATTTCTTTCAGGGATTCTGAAAGAATATCTAACCCCTTTTGCGAAGCAATTCTTGAAACCATTCCAAAAAGTGGTGCGTTAGCATTTTTTAACCCAAATTCCTCTACAAATCTCTTTTTATTATCTTTTTTATTATTTATGTTTTCGACGTCAAAATTTCTATAAATGAGAGGGTCATTTTGTGGATTCCATATTTCATAATCAATACCATTTAGAATTCCCACAAGATCGTTCTTTCTTGTCCTTAAAATTCCCTCCATTCTTTCGCCAAATTCCTCTGTGAGTATTTCTTTTGCGTAAGTTGGGCTTACTGTGCTTATTTTATCTGCAAAAACTATACCAGCTTTCATAAAACTTACCTTGCCATAGAATTCTAAACCGTCAATTGAGAAATATTTATCATCAATTTCTAAAGACCTTAATACTTCTTTATCAAAGTTTCCTTGATAAGCAAGATTGTGTATAGTGTAGAGTGTCTTATATGGCAAACCCTTATCTTTTACAAACATTGGTATAAGTCCTGTTTGCCAATCATTTAAGTGTAAAACATCAATTTTCAGTTCTAACACCTTAATTATTTCAAGAACAGCTTTATCGAAAAATCCAAATCTTATTGCGTTATCTGGATAATCAATTCCTTTTTCTCCATAAAGGTTGTCTCTATCAAAAAAGTGGTCTTGTTCTATCAGGACTGCAAATCCGTTTTTATAGAATTCGACTAAATTGGCAAAACCTTCAACATCAATACCATCTATTCTGATTTTAAAAGGGATTCTTTTTTCGATTTGCTTAAATTGTTCTTTTGTTTTTTTGTAATAGGGAGTGAATAAGTAGACTGTTTCTCCTATGTTTGTAAGAACTTTAAATAAGGCTCCTGCAACGTCCGCAAGGCCACCAGTTTTTGAAAATGGAACTGCTTCACTTGAGACTATTCCTATATTCATGATTGTTTCTCCTCCTTAGTATTTCTTAAAAATTGTGCTGCTTGTTCTGGGATCATTGGATTAATGTAGAACCCCGATCCCCATTCAAAGCCTGCAAGTTGAGTAAGTCTTGGGACAATATGAATGTGGAAATGGTAATACGAGATATTCAGATTATCCAGGGGTGATGTGTGAATATAAAAGTTATAAGGAACATTTGGAACTGCTTTTTCAAGCATCTTTAATGAATTTTGTAAAATTTTTGCAAGCTTTGTAATTTCATTTGCTTTAATTTGTCCAAAATCAGAAATATGTTCCTTTGGAAGAATCATTATTTCAAAGGGGACTGCAGAAGCAAATGGAACGATAGAAATGAACTTCTCATTTTCGTCAATTAGCCTTTCTTTTTCATTGAGCTCTTGTTCGACAATATCACAATAAATGCATCTTTCTTTATATTGATAGTACCTTAATGACATATCAAGTTCAAGTTTTACAACATCTGGCAATACCGGTGTAGCGATTAGCTGACAATGTGGATGCTCTAAAGAAGCACCCGCCCTTCTTCCTTTATTCTTAAAAACAAGAATGTATTTGAGCCTTACATCCTTTCTTAGATCAAGCATTCTTTCTCTAAACATCCAAATTACTTTTTCTACTTGATCAAGCGGTAAAGTATCGAGAGATTTGTAGTGATCACCTGATTCGATTATTACTTCATGAGCACCTATTCCGTTCATAACATCATAAATCCCTTTACCATGACGGTTTAATTCTCCCTCCACTTTAAGAGCAGGAAATTTATTTGGAACAACTCTCACAAACCAACCGGGTTCGTTAGGATTTGTTCCTTCTTTTCTTATTGAGGTAATTTCTGGAGGAGTCATTGATTCGTGGCCTTCGCAAAAGGGACAGTTCTCTGGTCCTTTGAGAGCTTCTTCTTCACTTTTAAAGTCTGTTGGCCTTAATGCTCTTTCTGTTGCTATAATTACCCATTTTCCCGTTGTTGGATCTCTTCTCAGTTCTGGCATTTAAACCTCCTTATGGGAATCTTTTTATTGGATAATACAAATATGGATTTACTTCTTTATTACTCTCTAAAAGAGACCTTATAAGGTGGCCTCTGAATAAAAAGTCAAAGTCAAAATTAATTTCTTTCTTATGAAAGTCACTATACCACCAAAAGTGGTCACTTGCTTCTGCCTTTAGTATGAATTCGTTTGCCTTGTCGCTTTTAACAGATTCTCGAGTTTCAATTAAATAAGTCCAAGCGGCGTTTGTTTCCTCATCTCCAATCCATGTGTCAAAATGACCATTTATCCACGACCCTGGCGTAAAATGATCAATCTCTTGTAGAGGAATTGCTTCACTGCCAAGGAGAGTTTCTTTTTCATTGAATGATTTAAATAATTCTTCCATAAAGTTTATTCCGTAATTTTCGAAGTATTCCCAAGGGTTTTCTCCATCGAGTATAAGTATAAGAGTACCATTTTTTTCAAGTTCATGTTTCAGGTCTAATACCGCATCCGTTGGTTTCATCTTGTTATAAATGAAACCAATTTTATCGGAAACGCTATGGTTTCTTAGAAATAAGATTGTATTTTTATAATTGTAAATGCCCTGTCCTAAACCAATTGATTTGACGAGTGCTTCGTCACTTCCAATCCATTTAACTTTGGATTCTTTAAATAAGGGAACTACTTCTTCTGATATACTTCCTTCAGCAGGCCACATTCCTTTAATCTCAATATCGAATGTTTCTTTACCTATTTTTAAGGATCTCTCAATATGTGCTTTTGCATCTTCTAATAAATTAGATTTAACAAGTGGAACTTTTGCATCTGGTTTACTTTTTACTGCTGAATTAAAATCGAGAAGAAGTGGAATGATCGGATGGTAGTAAGGTGTAAAAGTTATCTCGATTTGGTTTCTTGCAATTAATTCCTTGTATTTAACAAAAAGATTATCGATAATTTTCTTTTCTAGACTTATTATCACCTCTTTATCTTGTTTTGTGAAGTGCAAACTCTTGTTTCTCATTTCTATTATTTCTTCGTCAATTGGAGCAAAAGCGGATAACTTAAAAATAACTTGGAAATCAAGTATTTCTGAAGCTGTTAATTTTTCACCTTTAGAAAATTTTTCTCTAAGATACTCTAAACGCTTGCTTTTGAACGAATAAGGGGTTCTAAATCTTCTGAACATAAAGTTTATTTCGCTTTGGTTCAGACTTTCAGGATCTGCGTCTTCGTAAACTTGATAAACATCTTTCTCTCCGTTTTGATATCTTTTTATTTGTTCAATAAGAATGCCAGAGAAATTTATATTGGCTTTGAACTCACTCTTAAGAAGCATCGAAGGTACAGAGTAATAGCCATTTAAAGAATGCCTTCTAACCCAAGGTAAAATTATTTTGTTTGTTAAAGAATCTAAATAATCTGGTTGGTGCATATGAAGCCATAAAAACAATTTATTTTGCATTTCTAACTCCGTTCTATTTTGTTTTTTTTAAAAAAATATACTATAATAGTATATATAACATTGCATTTATTACAAAATGTAAAAAATAGGAGAGGTGAAACAATGGCTGATGTAAAATTAGTTAATGTTACAAAAAAGTTTGGGAATGTTGTTGCAGTTGACAATGTAAACATTGATGTCAAAGATGGGGAATTTTTAGTGTTACTTGGACCATCAGGGTGCGGAAAAACAACTACTCTAAGAATTGTTGCAGGTCTTGAGGAGGTAACATCTGGTGAAGTTTATATTGGCGGTAAATTGGTTAATGATGTACCACCGAAAGACAGAGATATTGCTATGGTGTTTCAGAACTATGCTCTTTATCCGCACATGAATGTATATAAAAATATCTCCTTTGGGCTTGAATTAAGAAGAGTACCAAGGGATGTAATTGATAAAAAGGTAAGAGAAGTTTCTCAAATGTTAGGTCTTGAAAATCTTTTAGACAGAAAACCCAGAGAACTGTCAGGTGGTCAAAGACAGAGAGTTGCTCTTGCAAGGGCAATTGTAAGAGATCCAAAAGTTTACCTTATGGATGAGCCACTTTCCAACCTTGATGCAAAGCTTAGAGTTCAAACCAGAGGCGAGCTAATTAAACTACACGAAAGGCTTGGGGTTACAACAATTTATGTAACACATGACCAAGTTGAAGCAATGACACTTGGAGACAGAGTCGTCGTTATGAACAAGGGTAAAATTCAGCAAGTAGGAACACCTAAAGAGGTTTTTGATAAACCAGCGAATAAATTTGTTGCAGGTTTTGTAGGAACACCTCCTATGAATTTCTTCGACGTTACTGTCGAAAAAGAAGGCGATGATTTAGTTTTAAAGGGCTCTGATTTTAGAATTAAGCCATTGAAAGAGCATGCAAAATTATTAGAGTCCGCAAACATCAAAGGGAAAGAAGTAATTCTTGGAATTAGACCAAAAGATATTTTCCCTAAGGAAGAGTTGCTGGAAAGCATGAAACCTTACATAGAACAGTTAAAGGCACCTATTGATTTTGTCGAACTAATGGGTTCTGAGACTTTTCTCCACTTCAAATTGAACGGAACTCTTGCAATTGCACGTGCTTCCGCTAATGCAAATTATGCAATGGGCGATATTGTTGAGTTATACGTAGACTTAAGAAATATTCATGTATTTGATAAAGAGACTGAAACTGCTTATTTCTAATGCAAGTTGGCATTTGCAATATCAAATTTTTAGTTCCTGATTCCTTTTCGCTTAAGGATAAAAGACAAGTTACTCAAAGCCTTGTTAAGAAATTGCGGAACAACTTTAATGTATCAATTGCAGAAGAGAACATTGATTCATGGAAAGACGTTTATTTAACTGTTGTAAGTGTTAATACTGAAAAATCGCATCTTTTTAGTACTCTTTCCAAAGTTGTTGAATTTATTAAGAGCGAGCCAAGAGTAGTATTAGAGGATTACAATATTGAAATTCTATAAGGAGGAGGTTTTATGAAAGTTCTATATAACGGTAAAATTATAACTTTTAACGTAGAGCAGCCTTATATTGATAACGGTGCAATTGTTATTGAAAACGGAGCAATCAAAGATTTAGGAATAACCCAACAAATCCTCTCTAAATATAAAAACGCTGAACTTTATGACCTTGAGAATAGATATGTGATTCCTGGCTTTATTAATACTCACATGCACCTTTATAGTACTTTTGCTAGGGGTTTTGGCTTTGGTGGAGCAAGTCCTTACACTTTTAAAGAAATTCTTGAGCAGATATGGTGGAAGCTCGATAAACTCCTTGACACGGAAGAAGAAATTTACTATAGTGCCTTAATGCCTGCAATTGAAGGTTTAAAATCTGGGACAACAACCATAATTGACCATCATGCCTCTTTTGGGCTTATAGATGGCTCTCTTGACATTTTAGAAAAAGCACTGAAAGATGTTCAAATAAGAGGTGTTCTTGCTTATGAGACCTCTGACCGATGGGGTAAGGAACTATCTCAAAAATCGATAAGGGAAAATGAAAGGTATATAAAAAAAGAAAAAGATAAAGATTTCTTTAATGCGCTTTTTGGACTTCATGCTTCATTTACTCTTGAGAATGATACGCTTGAAGAGGTTGCAAGTATTGGAAACTCACTGAATGTTGGTTTTCATATACATGTTGCAGAAGGAATAGAAGATGTTGAGCATGCACAAAGAGTTGCAAATAAGAGAACAGTTGAAAGACTTAATGATTTCGGGATTCTAAAAAGAGATACTCTTGCAATTCATTGCATAAATATAAATGAAAAAGAAATAGAAATCCTTAGGCAAACAGAAACAACTGTAATACATAACCCTGAATCTAATATGAATAATGGAGTTGGAGTTGCCCCTATTCTTGAGATGGACAAAAAGGGTATTTTGATTGGTCTTGGGACTGATGGATACACCCCATCAATGATTGAGTCGGTGAAAGTTGCATATATCTTGCCCAAACTTCACCACAGAGATCCAAGAGTTGGAAGCGATCTTGCAAGGAGAATGCTTTTTGAAAATAATGCCTCTATTGCAAACCGTTTCTTTAATAGGGAATTAGGCGTTATAAAAGTTGGAGCTTACGCTGATCTTGTTGTACTTGATTACAATCCGCCAACTCCACTTGATGAAAATAATTTCTTCTTCCATCTTATTTTCGGAATAAGAGATAATGCGGTTAAAGATGTTTTTGTACATGGAGAATTACTAGTAAAAGATCAAAAGCTTACAAAAATTGACGAAGTTGAAGTCTCAAAAAAGTCACAAGAAGTAGCTCAAAAATTTTGGAGGAAGTTTTAGATATGGAACTCGATAGAAGGAAACTTTCAAATATTATAGATGTTGCAAGGAGAAGAAGAGCAGCAGATGTTTTAATTAAAAATGCAAAAATCATTAATGTATTTAACGAATCAATTGAAGAGGGGGACATTGCAATTGCAGAAGGAGTTATAGCAGGAGTCGGAAGATATGACGAGGGAAACGTAGTGTATAATGTCGACGGAGCCTTTGTTTCTCCATCGTTTATTGATTCGCACATGCACATCGAAAGTACGATGCTTATCCCTACTGAATTTGCAAAGGCAGTAGTTCCGCTTGGTACAACAACAGCTGTAGTTGATCCACATGAAATTGCAAATGTTGCGGGAATTCCAGGTATTCAGTTTATGATTAATGCTTCAAATAATGTGCCAATGGATATTTACTTTATGCTTTCAAGCTGTGTTCCTGCAACAAACCTTGAGACTTCTGGTGCAACTCTATATGCGGAAGATCTTGCAGTGTTGAAAAACCATAAGAGAGTTTTAGGACTTGCAGAAATGATGAACTACCCAGGTGTTATAAATAAAGACTCCGAAATACTTGATAAAATTCTTCTTTTTAGAGATGGTATAATTGACGGTCATTCTCCAACGCTTTCAGGCTATGAACTTAATGCCTATTTGTCAGCAGGTATTCTTGCAGATCACGAATGCACAACAAAAGAAGAGGCATTTGAGAAGTTATCTAAGGGTATGTGGATAATGATGCGTGAAGGATCTGTCACAAGAGATGTGAGAAATTTGCTTCCCGTTTTAAATGACAAAACTAAACATCGATTTTTACTTTGTACTGATGATAAGCATCCGGAAGATCTAATATCAGAGGGTCATATAAATTTTGCAATAAAACTTCTTTTTGAAAGTGGGATTCCTTTACCTACTTCTATAAGACTTGCAACGCTTAATCCATCACTATTTTTTGGATTTAGAAGAAAAGGAGGCATTGCACCTGGTTATGCCGCAGATATAGTCGTATTTGAAAATCTAAACAAAATGGATTTGGTTTTCAAGGACGGTAATTTAGTTGCAAAAGATGGAGTTCCTTTGTTTGATGTTGAGGAGCCAAAGCACGATGACGCTGTTAAAAATACTATAAATATTAAAGTCGCAACATTTGAAAAGCTTAAGGTTCCTTTGAAAGGAAATAGAATTAGAGTAATTGGCTTACGACATGATTCAATAGTAACAGACGAGCTTGTATTCGAACCGAGAGTAGATAACGGTTTGTTAGTTTCTGATACAGAAAGAGACATCATTAAGATAGCAGTTTTTGAAAGACATAAAGCAACTGGTAAAGTCTCGGTTGGTTTTATCCATGGGCTTGGTTTAAAAAAGGGAGCTTTTGCTACCTCAATTGCACACGATTCTCATAATATTATTGTTGCAGGAGAAAATGATAAAGACATGCTTCTTTCAGTAAGTCAACTTGAGGCAATGGGTGGCGGTATTTCAATTGCAAAAGACGGAGTTGTCATTGATTATTTGGCACTTCCCTATGGTGGACTTATGACCAATCGATCGGTGTATGAGGTTGCAGAGGTCTTAAAAAGGCTTCACAAAGTTGCTCACGAGGAACTCGGAGTATCTTATCCTGATCCTTTTATGGCGCTTGCATTTATGCACCTTGCAGTAATCCCCAAACTTAAAATTACTGATTCAGGTCTTGTCGATGTTGAAAAGTTCAGTTTTGTTGATCTATTCGTTGAGTAAGGAGGGCAAATTGCTTTTAAAAAACGCAAATATTATTGCAAATGGTAATAATCTGAAAAAAGTTAATATTTTAGTTGAAAATAAAAAAATCAAAGAAATTTTTGAAGGCAATATTCCTTACGGCATAAAGGATAAAGAAATAATAGATTGTAGCAATTATATTGTATTTCCTGGATTTATTGATGCTCATGTTCATTTTAATGATCCTGGTTATACTGATAGAGAGGATTTCTTTACTGGTACACAAAGTGCTGCAAAAGGTGGAGTTACAACAATTGTAGACATGCCTTGTACATCAGTTCCTGAAGTGATCTCAAAGGAAAATCTTCACTACAAACTTGATATTGTTTCAAAAAAGGCTATTGTAGATTTTGCTTTTTGGGGTGGAGTAACTCCTATTCAGATTCAAACTGGTGAATACAAAAAGACTATAAAAGAATTGAAAGAAGAGGGTGTTGTAGGACTAAAACTCTATACGATATCTGGAATGAAGACTTATCCGAAAGTTAATACTGAGGAAATGGCAGCTGTTTTTGATTACATAAGAGACCTTGGACTCGTTGCGGGAATTCATGCTGAAGATTTTGAACTTGTTGATTACTTTTCAAAAAGAGAGCAAAATTTGAATCATATTTATCCCTTGGCATGGACAAAAGGTAGAAACTATGAAGCTGAAGCAGTTGCTATTTTAAGAAGTATTGCCCTCGCGAAAGAGTTTAAAAATAAGGTTCATATAGTTCATCTTTCTACAAAACTTGGCCTTATGATAATCGAAATGGCAAAAAATGAGGGTATTAATATTACAACTGAGACTTGCCCTCATTATCTTGTTTTTAATGAGAATGACCTTGAAAGAATTGGTCCAATTCTCAAAACTGCACCTCCAGTTCGAAAAAGAGAGGATTCAGAATATCTTTGGGATGGGCTTAAAAAAGGAAGTGTTGATTTTGTAACAACAGATCATGCAGGGGGTGTTTATCCACAAGAAAAAAATAAACAAAGTATTTGGGATAATTATGCTGGTATCCCGGGTGTTCAAACCCGATTTAACGTTTTATTTACATATGGTTATTCAACTGGACGCCTTACCCTTGAGGATTTAAGGAAAGTGTTGTCTGAAAAACCTGCCGAAAGATTTGGACTCAAAAGCAAAGGTAAAATTGAAATCGGGAATGACGCGGATTTTGTTATTGTAAATCCATATGGTGAATTTAAATTTAATGCAAGCAAAGATCTTCTTTGCAAAAACAAGTATTCTCCTTTTGATGGATTTACGTTTAAAGGGGAGATTGAAAAAACTATTGTTAGAGGACAAATTGTTTACGAGAAAGATAAGGGTATAACAGTAAATGGAGGTTTTGGAAAATTTGTAAAAAGCGAATATTAGGTATTCTAAACTTATTTATTTAAAAAGAGGGGTGAAACACCCCTCTTTTATTTTTCTCCTTTTATGAACGGTTCACCAAGAGATTTTGGTGCACCAAGATGTTTTCTCATTACTTCTCTTGCTGTTATAATAAGCACCATAATTGTTACAAAATATGGTGTCATTTTAAGTATTGGAACAGGAATACCAAGTGGTTGTAAAATGTATTGTAAAACATCTACACCACCAAATAGATATGCGCCAAGAATTGCACGAAGAGGGTCCCACTGAGCAAAAATTGTAAGCGCAATTACAATCCATCCTCGTCCTCCAGTCATTCCTTCAATCCACGACGGCATATACGCAAGTGTTAAGTATGCACCTGCAAAACCAGCAAAGCAACCACCAATAAAAGTAGAAAGATATCTTACAAGAGAGACATTTATGCCCAAAGCATCAGATGCTTTAGGGTTTTCACCAACTGATCTTATAATAATCCCCCATCTTGTTTTAAAAAGGATAAACCATGATACTACTGCAAGAATGATACCTATGTAAAATAAGGGATCTCTATTGAATAATATTGGGCCAATGAATGGTATTTTTGAAAGTCCAGGAATTGCTACTTCAGAAAACCTTACTGAAAGTGGTGCTCCAATATAGCTTTTGCCTAACATACCAGCAAGTCCAATGCCTATCATTGCAATTGCAAGTCCTGAGAGTGTTTGTATTCCACGTATTGTAATCGAAACAAATGCATGCAAGAGCGAAAGAATTCCTCCTGATAGGATTGCCGCAATCAAGCCCAAAGTTGGATTTTTAGTTATATATGTTACGCTAAATCCTATAATCGCTCCCAAAGCCATCATTCCTTCTATACCCAAGTTTAAAATGCCAGATCTTTCTGTAATTATTTCGCCTATTGTGCCCAAAAGAAGGGGAGTTCCTGCAACCATTGTTCTTTGAAGAATTGATATAATTAAATCCATAGCATCACCTTCTTATCTTTATTTTATATTCTGTAAAGAAATTACCCACCATGACAAAAATTAGGATTAAGCCGTTAAATGCGTTTATAGTTGAAAATGGAAAGCCAAGTGAAGTTTGGATTACATCGCCGCCTACTAAAATACCTCCAAAAAAGACTGCTGAGACAATTGCAAGAATTGGATTCAGTTGAGCAAGCCATGCAACTATAATTGCAGTGTATCCATATCCAGAGGAAATCTGAGCAGGATAAGTAAGATGCCTATGAATTCCTGCAACTTCTCCTACTCCTGCAATTCCTGCAAGTCCTCCTGAAATTAGCATCATAATTATAGTTATTTTAACAAAATCGATTCCAGAATACCGCGCAGCGTGAGGATTTTCGCCAGTAACTTTTATTTCATAACCATATTTGGTTTTTTCAATAAATAAATAGATCAATACTGCTGATAGTAAAGCAATTATCAAAGTAATATAGCTTATTCTTGTCCCTGGAATCTGGGCTAAGGTTGCACTTTGTGGAAAATTGTCTGTATATGGAAAACCATACTGTGTTTTACCTTTCCAAGGGCCATATACAAGATATTCTACAAAATCTTCTGCAATGTAATTCAGCATAAGTGTGGAAATAATTTCGTTGATTCCCAACTTAACTTTAAGCAGTGCAGGAATTAGACCAAATAGTGCTCCACCCAAAAAACCCACCAAAAACATAATAGTTATTGTTGAAATTGATGAATGATAAGGACCAAAGTTTAATGCAATCCATGTTGCAAAAGTTGCCCCAACCAATAACTGTCCATTTGCGCCTATATTCCAAAATTTGCCTTTAAATGCTACAATTAAACCTTCTGTTATAAGAAGCAGTGGGATTGCTTTAGCTATTGTTTCTTTTAAACCAAAAGGTGAACCAAATGATCCTTGGAAGATCTTAGAGAATGCATAAAAAGGGTTAATACCACGCAATAAAAAAATAAAACTTGATAAAATTACAGCTACAAAGATGGAGATGAGATAAACAGAAGTATAGTACTTTTTTGAGACATAACCCCTCTTTTCAATTGAGATGTGCATTATTCTCCTCCTGTTTCCTTAGGGATCCAGCCATCATTAAACCAATTTCTTCAATTGAAACTTTCTTTGGATCAACTATACCCATAAATTCTCCCATAAACATCACTGCAACTCTGTCACTTAGTTGAAGTATTTCCTCTAAATCTTCTGAGACAAGAAGTATTGCAGAACCTTCTTTCCTCTTCTTTAACAATAGTTTTCTTATATATTCAGTTGCAGCGATATCAAGGCCATAAGTTGGGTGTGCGGCAACAATAAAATTAGACTTTGTTGTAGTCTCTCTTGCAAGGATTAATTTTTGTATATTTCCTCCCGATAAAAGTTTTGTTTTTGTCTCTATCGACGGTGTTGCAATTGAAAAATCTTTCACCAGTTTAATTGTAAAATCTTTAATTGTTTTGTAATTTAAAAATCCTCTGTTAGAAAATGGCTCTTTATAGTAGTCTCTAAGCACGGCGTTTTCGTAAACTGGAAAATTTGGTACTATTCCATACTTTATCCTTTCCTCAGGAATGTGAGCAACACCCATTTCTCCTATTTCTCGTGCACCTCTGTTTTGTATCTCCTTATTATTAATAATTACCTTCCCTTTTTCTACTCTCCTTAGTCCAGTAAGTGCTTCTACTAATTCCTTTTGTCCATTTCCGGAAACACCGGCTATACCGAGAATTTCTCCCTTTCTTATTTCAAAAGATAAATTTTTTACAGCCTTTATGCCTTTGTCACTTAGAACATCAATATTTTCAACTTTAACTACAACTTCACCTGGTTCAACCTTTTCCTTTTCCAAATTGAATATAATTTCTCTACCAACCATCATTTTTGCTAACTCTTCTTTTGTTGCATCCTTTGTCGTTGTGGTTCCAATAACTTTTCCTTGCCTTAAGACTGTTACAATTCCACCTAATTCATAAACCTCTTCAAGTTTGTGAGTTATAAAAATGACTGAATGTCCATTAGCAACGAGTTTTTTAACTGTTTTAAAAAGTTCAGTTGCTTCTTGTGGTGTAAGTACTGAGGTAGGTTCATCAAGGATAAGCAATTTTGCTCCACGCATTAGTGCTTTTAAGATTTCAACCCTTTGTTGTTCTCCTGCTGAAAGCTGCCATATTTTTGCATCTGGATTTACATGTAAACCAATTTCGCTACTGTACCTTTCTATTTCTTTTGCAATATCTTCTGTTGGATTTAGAAATTTAGTTCTATTAAGTCCAAGCGCTACATTTTCAGCAACTGAGTGATTCTCTACAAGCATGAAATGCTGGTGAACCATACCGATTCCATAATTCATTGCAGTTCGAGGAGAGTCAATAAAAACTTTCCTTCCGTTTATAAATATTTCTCCATCATCAGGTTGGTAGATGCCATAGATTATATTCATAAGTGTTGTTTTTCCCGCACCATTTTCTCCTAAAAGGGCATGAATTTCACCTGCATTGATTTTTAAAGAGATTTTATTGTTTGCTACAACTCCTGGAAATTCTTTGTAGATGTCCTTTAATTCAAGCGATTTGAATTCGATATTGTCTAATTCCAAGGTTTCACCTCACTTAATTTAATTGAAGGGGGGATTTAACCCCCCTAAATTAACTTCTTTAATTGTTTTTTTATTTTGGAATTTCTCCAACTACATTGTCAACAAACCAATTAATATTCCACAATAAATCGTGAGAGGCTCTTTCTCCTGGTTTTAATCTCAATGTTCCTTTTTGATCATAGATTGGACCTGTAAACGGATCAAAGAGAACTGTTGGTTCACTCATTTGTTCTTCTCTCTTCATAACAAGATCGTATACGCTAATTTTTCCAAGGATTGGATCGTTTACAAATTTTGCTTTAAGTGCATCAACAAACTTTGGATTAATTGGAGTATTAAAGTCTGCTCCAAGTTTGCAAGCGCCTTCTTTCATAAGCCACCAGTAGTCCTGGTTAGTCCAAGTATTTGTGTATACTCTTCTTATAATGTCTTCATAGATTGGTTCCCAATCTGCAAGCTGCCCAGAAACTACTGTATCGGGTCCATATTGTAACATAGGGCTATAGTGAGAAAATGTATAGATCTGCTGTCCTTTCTTTGTATGTTCTTCGCCAACATCGATCACAGCAGTAGAATCTTCTGTGAACGCTAAGGCATCAACTCCATTAGATATCAGAGATTCTGCTGCTTCTTTTGCCTTTGCAGGGTCATACCAAGTGAATAGCCAACTTACATAGACTTTTGCCTTTGGATTGGCTTCTTTTACACCAATTGCAAATGCGTTAATGTGTCTTATAACTTCGGGAATTGGATGAGCTGCAACATATCCAATTTTATTAGTTTTTGTAAGAGCGCCAGCCATTAAACCTGTAAGATAATAAGCTTGGTAAAGTTCAGAGAAATAAGTGCCAAGATTGGTATCCCTCTTGTAGCCAGAGCAATGTTCAAAAATAACATTTGGATACTTTTTTGCTGCTTCAGCTGTTGCGTCCATAAATCCGAAACTTGTTGTGAATACAATGTTGCATTTTTCTTCGTTAACTAACCTGTCGATGTAACGACCAGCATCAGTTTCTGGAACTGATTCAATGTAGACTGTTTTAAGCCATGGGAATTTTTGTTCGAGTTGCTTTCTTGCTACATCATGTGCATTAGTCCAACCATAATCACCCGTAGGTCCTACATAAATAAATCCTGCTTTAATAGTTTTTTCTTGAGCTTGTGGTTGGGATGTTGTTTGGGAAGTTTGTTGTGGCGAACATGAGACAGAAGTAAATACAAGCATTAATAGAACTAATGCTACTAATAATGTTTTTAATTTATTTTTTAGCATACTTCACCTCCTTTAAAGTTATTTTATTAAATTTACTTAAAATTTGCAATATGTTTGTGAATATTTCTTAAAAAATATTATAATATAAAAGCTATCTTAAACAAGAAAGGAGACAATCTATGGGACATGTTAAAAGCTTGAAGTGTTTGATTTGTGGATCCGAATATCAAGAAGATGAAGTAGAGTACACTTGTCCTAAGTGCGGAAACGAAGGTTTGCTTGAAGTTGAATACGATTATGGAACAATCAAAACAGAGTTTACTAAAGAATATCTAAAAAATAATAAAAATTATTCTATGTGGAGATATTTGCCATTACTTCCAATAAACGATGCTTCAAAAATTGGACCACTTCAAGTAGGCTTTACTCCACTTTATGATGTGCCAATAATTAGAAAAGATTTAGGTGTGAGAAATCTTTTTATAAAAGATGAAGGAAGAAATCCAACTGCCTCTTTAAAAGATAGGGCATCAGCTGTAGTTGTTGTTAAAGCTCAGGAAGTTGGGTTAAATGATATAACTTGTGCTTCAACTGGAAATGCTGCTTCATCTCTTGCTGGTGCAACTGCTTCAGTCGGCTTAAAATCATACATTTTTGTCCCCAAAAATGCTCCAAAGGCAAAACTTACTCAGCTTTTAGTTTTTGGTGCAACAGTATTTGCTGTAAACGGGACCTACGATGAAGCATTTGATCTTTCAATAAGGGCGACAAAGGAATTTGGATGGTATAATAGAAATACAGGTTTTAACCCATATACTGTTGAAGGAAAGAAGACTGTAGCACTTGAAATTGCAGAACAATTGAACTTTGATGTTCCCGACTATATTTTCGTTTCAGTTGGAGATGGCAATATTATTTCAGGAGTTTATAAAGGGTTTTTTGATTTATTAAATCTCGGCTTTATAGATAGAATGCCAAAACTTATTGCAGTCCAGGCAGAAGGTTGCTCTCCCGTTGTTGATGCCGTTAATGGGGATGGAATAATTAGACCAGTCATACCTAATACAATAGCTGATAGTATTTCAGTTGGAATCCCAAGATCTGGAATTATGGCAGTTAAGTATATTAAAGAGAGCGGAGGTTTTGGAATAAAAGTCAGTGATTTAGAAATTCTAAATGCAATAAAATATCTTGGATCTAAAAGTGGTATCTTTGCTGAACCTGCTGGATCAACTTCATTTGCAGGTTATTTGAAGGCGCTTAATAGCGGTTCTATTAGAAAAGATGATAAAGTAGTTGTGATTATAACTGGGAACGGCTTAAAAGATGTTGATAGTGCTATGAGAGCTGTAAAGGAACCTATTTATGTAGATCCTACTATTGAGGATGTTAAAAATAAATTAAAAGAGACAAAATAATTATTCTGATACTGGTGAAATCACAACTATCATTTCCTTTTTTATAAGAATAAAGTCTCTTTTTTCAATGACTTCTTTAGAATTAATTGAACGTATTTCTGCATCTACTACGGGTAAGAACTGTGTGTCCTTTAAAAACTTATTTAACGCATCTGAAAATCGCATATTCGCTGGAACATAAACGAAACCTTTTATTACAAATGCTTCTGTTAATATTGTAACTTCTGTTTTTTTAGTGTTTGGATTTATTGCCATTTATACCTCCAAAAAAATTAAAGGCAGGGAAAAAACCTGCCTTTAATTTTTACTTTTTCTTTGCTTCTTTTTGTTTTTTTCTTACACTTGGTGGGACATAGTAACGTCTTTTTTTAATTTCTGCATAAATCCCATCTTTTGCGCATTCTCTTCTAAATCTCTTAAGCATGTCCTCTAAGGACTCATTTTGTCTTCTGTGTACTTCTGCCACTGGTTTTCTCCTAACTTTTAGTTAGGATAATCGCCTCCTTTCACAATTTTCTCAATACAAGTTTACAGAATTTTCAATTATTGTCAAGAATTTTTACTAAAATTTATAAAAATTCTTTTAATTTTATCTTGCTAAATATTACTTTTATAGTTATAATTAATGCGGGGTGATAAAAATGAGCGAATTTATACAAAACAATTTAAGTAGAGTTGAAAGACTAAATTTAATGAGAAAGCTTCTTATCGACATGGATAAAGGACTAATTTCTCCTGCGGAAGTGAAGGAGCGTTTCAAGAAGATTTTGGAAAATGTTCATCCGGCTGAAATTGCAATAATTGAAAACATTCTTATAGTTCAGGATCATTTTCCACAAGAAAAAATTCATCGACTTTGCGACGTGCATATCGACATTTTTAGAGAATCACTTGAAAGTCAAGAAATTAATGTTCAAAAAAGCCATCCCTTGTACCTTTTGTATGATGAACATAAAAAAATATCTGAAATTTTGGGAATGGTGATGAAAATTGCATCAAGCATTGAGAATAACAAAAATGTTGATGCGGTTACAAAAATTCTTGAAGAGAATTTACCTGTCTTTGATAGCTTATTTGATATTGAAAATCATATGGTTAGGGAAGAAAATGCCTTATTTCCCTTTTTAGAGAAGCATGATGTAGTTCAGCCGCCTCAAATTTTATGGAACGAACATGATTCGCTACGAGCAAGACTTAAAGATTTGAGAGGATATCTAAATAAGGCTTCAAATCTTAATAATCAAGAAATCGATGAATTACCAAATCTACTCAAATATATTGTAGATCTTAAAACTTCCCACATTTACAAAGAGAACAAAATACTTTTTCCAACTGCACTTGATAAACTTGAGGAGGCGGAGTGGGATAAGGTTTGGGAGGGGATGAACGAGATTGGATATGCAAAATATACAGATTTAAGTTTAGTGAAGGAAACAGGGAAAATTTACAAAAAGAAAGAAATTTTAGAAGATAGATATATATATCTTGAATCGGGTAAATTTACACTTGATGAGTTAAATGCTCTTTTTGAGACTTTACCTATTGAAATCACATTCATAAATAAGGATGATATAGTACAATTTTTTAACAGGGGTGAAAAAAGAGTATTTGTAAGAACAAAGACGGTTTTAGGACGCACTGTTCAAAATTGCCATCCGCCAAAGAGCGTCCACATAGTAAACAAAATTTTGGAAGACTTTAAAAGTGGCAAAAGAAATGTTGCTGAGTTTTGGATAAATATGCAAGGGAGATTAATATATATTAGGTACTTTGCAGTTCGTGATTCTTTAGGAAACTATCTTGGAACTTTGGAAGTAACACAAGATGTTACAGATATTAAAAAGTTAGAAGGAGAAAAAAGAATTTACTCAGAAGAGTAGGGAGGAAAAAAATGGTTTCAGAAGAAGAAATTATTAATGCATTAAAAAATGTTTATGACCCAGAAATACCGATTAACATTGTTGATCTTGGCCTTATCTACAAACTTGATGTGGATGAAGAAAATGGGATTGTGAAAATTTTAATGACTTTAACTGCACCTGGGTGTCCCATGGGAAATTATATAGTTAATGACGTTGAAATGGTTTTAAGGTCTCTTGATGGCGTAAAAGATGTTCAAATTGAGCTTACCTACGATCCGCCGTGGTCACCCGATATGATGAGTGAAGAGGCGAAGAAGGAGCTGGGCTATTTATGATTTATTTTGATAGTGCAAGTTCTACAAAACCCGATCCAGAAGTATTGCATGAAATGTGCGAGTTTGCGAGTGATTATTATGCAATACCTTCTTCTATTTTTTCTCATACATTAGGATTACAAGTCGCTGACAAAATTCAAGAGGCAAGAGATTTTATAGGAAACAAATTAGGTGTTAAGGGAAGTGAAATTATCTTTACTTCCTCCGGAACTGAAGCAAACAATTTAGCAATTAAAGGCTATGTTTTTGCGAACAGGAATAAAGGAAAGCACATAATAACCTCAAAAATTGAGCATATCTCTGTTTTAGAAACTGTAAAAAAGCTTTTGAGAGATGGTTATGAGATTTCTTATATAGGAGTCGATAAGGACGGTTTCATAGATATAGATGAATTAAAAAAATCCATAAGGGATGATACTATTCTGGTTACTATACAGCTTGCAAATCACGAGGTTGGTACAGTTCAAAATATCGAAGAAATCGCCAAGATCTCTAAAGAAAAAGGAATTACTGTACATGTTGATGGTGCTATTGCTATTCCGTATATAAATTTGAAATTGGATAATATTGATATGCTCACTATTTCTCCTCATAAGTTTTATGGTCCAAAAGGTGTTGGAATATTATATGTTAAAGAAGGTTTGAAGCTTGAAAAAATATTAGACGGTGGATATAACGAATTTAATTTAAGGGCTGGTCATGAAAATACTCCTGCGATTGTTGGCGCAAAAAAAGCGTTTGAAATTTGGGATAGCAGTATATCGGAGTATTTAAGGAACTTGAAAATGTATCTATATGATAAATTATTAAGTGAAATACCTGATGTTATGCTTAATGGAAGTCTTAATAAATCTTTGCCGCACATACTTAATGTTACCTTCAAATATATTGAAGGTGAATCAATTGCTTTAAGGCTTGATTTTGAAGGTATTTCAGTAACGACAGGATCTGCCTGTTATAGCAGAAACTTACAGGCAAGTCATGTTCTCCTTGCGATGGGAAA
Organism: Caldisericum insulae; assembly: GCF_047785965.1. Taxonomy (NCBI): domain Bacteria; kingdom Pseudomonadati; phylum Caldisericota; class Caldisericia; order Caldisericales; family Caldisericaceae; genus Caldisericum; species Caldisericum insulae. Next base: position 9,879 of record NZ_JBLOBF010000002.1, on the reverse strand, counting down.
ATCACACGAAGATTCTCATGGTTCAATACGATTCTCATTGTCCAAGTATAATTCTAAAGAAGAAATTGATTATACAGTTTCAAAACTTAAAGAAATTGTAGAAGATTTGAGAAGAATAAGTCCACTTTTAGGAGGTGAGTAATATGCCAATTCCATATACTAAGTTGGTTATAGAACATTTTAAAAATCCACATAACGTTGGTGAAATACAAGATGCTGATGTGAAAGTAACTGAGGGAAGCCCGGCCTGTGGTGATATGATAACTCTCTATCTTAAGATCGATCCAAAAACACGCAAAATTGTTGATGTAAAGTTTAAGTCATACGGATGTGCTTCAAACATTGCAACTGCTTCAATTATTACAGATTTGGTTAAAGGAAAGACTGTTGAGGAGGCAAAAAATATTACATGGAAAGATGCTGCGGAGGCTTTGGGTGGTCTTCCTCCTGTTAAGGTTCACTGTTCTGTTCTTGCGGCAGATGCATTGCATTCTGCTGTTGAACTCTACCTTGAGAAAAACGGTTTAACTAAAGAACATGAACCTACTACTGTTGATAAAGTGTATGAGCGTTTGTCTCATGTTATGAATCCTGAAACAGGTATTGATATTGTTAAATCAAAGATTGTAAAATCTGTTGTCGTAAATTCTCACGTAGTTGAAATCGTTCTTAACATTCCTGAAACTTTTCAATTTGGAGAAAATATAAAAGAAGAAATATTAGAAAGACTTCAGTATCTTTGGGATGTAAAAGAGGTTAAAATATTGTTTAAGGAGTAAAAGTATGAATGTAAAAGTCAAACTCTACGGAGATTATTTAAAATATGGTCCAGAAGAAACATACATTGATATTGAAGAAGACTCAACAGTGGAAGATGTTTTGAATAGATTTGGCATAAAGGAAAGAAAATATATTATAGTCCTTGTTAATCTTAAAAGAGCATGGTTTGAGGACAAGTTAAACGATGGAGATGTGGTAAGCGTGTTCTCACCTGTTGGAGGTGGCTAAATGGTTCAAGACCCAGTTTGTAAAATGATTATGGAGAAAATCGAAGCACTTACAAGAGTTGAATATAATGGTGAGATTTATTATTTCTGTTCAGAAGATTGCAAAGAGCAGTTTCTGAAGAATCCAGAGAAGTATCTTATTAAACCCAAAAAACCTGAAAATTCGGGGTGTTAGATGTTATCAAAAGATGAATTAGAAAGATATGATAGACAAATACGTATTGATAAAATAGGAATAGAAGGTCAAATAAAATTAAAGAATTCAAACGTTTTAGTTATCGGAGCTGGCGGCTTAGGAAGTCCTATTCTTCTTTATCTTGCATCTGCAGGTGTTGGTAGAATTGGTATTGTAGATGGTGATGTAGTTTCCGTTGGAAATCTAAATAGGCAAATTCTTTATAATATTCACGATATAGGGAAAGCGAAAGTACTAGTTGCAAAAGAAAAAATAGAGAAATTAAATCCTAATATTGCAGTGGAAGCTTACAACACTTGGCTTACAGAGGAAGAGACTGCGAGAATAATTTTAAGAAAATTCACAGCTATAATAGATGCAACTGATAATTATGAAACAAGGTATTTAATAAATAGAGTGGCAGTTCATTTAAATAGGCCTTTATTTATTGGGGCTGTTGGGCGTTTCGTTGGTCAAGTAATGGTTGTAATACCACATGAGACAGCTTGTTTAAACTGTATCTTTCCAGAAAGAGAAAAACAAATTCTTTTTAAATTAACCGAAGAAAATAGGAATCAAGGTATTATTGGAACTACAGTTGGAGTAACAGGAACAATTGTGGCAAATGAGTTTTTAAAATATACTTTAGGCATCGGTTCCTTACTTAAAAATAAGCTTCTAATATTTGATGGTTTAACTAATGAATTTTCGATAATTAGTTTAGAAAGAGATCCAAATTGTAAAATTTGTAGTATAATTTGATAGTATTTATAATTATTTGAAAGGAGGAAATTGAAATGAGACAAATGACGGAAAAAAGTTTAAGAGAAGCATTTGCGGGTGAATCTCAAGCTCACATGAAGTACTTAATTTTTGCAGAACAAGCTGAGAAAGAAGGATTACATGATGTAGCAAGACTTTTCAGGGCGATTTCGTTTGCAGAACAAGTTCATGCTACCAATCACTTTAAAGCCTTAATGGAGCTTAAGAAAACTTCTGAAAATCTTCAATCAGCTTGGGGTGGAGAGAATTTTGAGGTTGAAGAAATGTATCCTGCTTACAATGCGATAGCAACTTTGCAGGACGAGAAAGATGCTCTTAGGTCAATTCATTTTGCTTTATCAGCCGAAAAAATACATAGAGAACTCTACGCAGAAACTAAAGAAAAATTAGACAAAGGTGAGGAAGTCAAATTTGATAAGATTTATATTTGTCCTGTTTGTGGTTATACAGTAATTGGTGAAGCACCAGAACAGTGCCCGATTTGTGGAGCACCAAAGAGTGCTTTTAAAGAATTTTAATAAGGAGGCAAAAATGAAAAAGTACAAATGCATGGTTTGTGGGTATGTTTATGATCCAGCAGAAGGCGATGACACCCAGGATATCCCTCCTGGAACACCCTTTGAGGACTTGCCAGAAGACTGGACTTGTCCAGTTTGTGGAGCTACAAAAGACCAGTTTGAGGAGATTTAAACATGGATGATGTTTTGGAAATTTTGAAAGCTGCAATGGAAGTTGAACTTGATGGCATAAATTTGTATAAAACTGCAGCTGAAAAAACAGAGGATAGACAAGCAAAAGAAGTTTTTCTTTTCCTTGCACAGGAAGAAGGCAAACACTATAGATATTTAAAAGAATTACACGATGCAATAAAGAACAAGACTAATTTTGATGTAAATAGCATTCCTAAGCCAAGCTTGACTTTTAAAAGAATTTTTTCTGAGGATTTCTTAAACAATCTGAAAGGTAAAAATTACGAATTTTCTGCAATCTCTACGGGAATGATATTGGAGAAAAATTCAATTCTGTTCTATAAGGAGCAAGCAGAGAAAGCCCACGATCCAAAGGTAAAATACCTATTTGAAGAACTTATGAAGTGGGAAGAAGAGCATCTAAATATGCTTACTAATGAATATAACGATTTAAAAGAAAGATTTTGGCAGGTAAATGATTTTTCGCCATTTTAAATTGGTAGGTGAAAGATATGATATACGCTATTATTGGTTTAGGGGTTGCAGGCGTTACAGCTGCTAAGATTATAAGACAATTAGATCCCAAGGGAGAAATTCATATTTTTTCGGACGAGCCCACCCTTTACTATCCTAGACCTAAATTGTTTGAGGTTATAAGAGAGGAAATAAAGGCTAGAGATTTATATTTCTATGATTCAATGTGGTATGAAGAAAGAGATATAAAGCTTCACCTTGGTGTAAAGATTAGAAAAATTGATCCTAAGGAGCATCTATTATATCTGGATATGGGAGGCAGTGTTGCATATGATAAACTTTTGATTGCAAATGGGGCTTCTTCCTTTGTTCCACCTATTGATGGAGTTTATACAGAAGGCGTATTTACTTTGAGAAATCTAAATGATGCATTTAAAATTAGAAGACATTCTTTTCTTATAGGTAACGGAAAACCGACTGCTGTTATTGGTGGTGGTGTTTTAGGATTAGAAGCGGCATACTCATTTCTAAAAAATAAACTCAAGCCTGTTGTTGTCGAGGGCGCTCCTTATCTTCTACCAAGGCAGCTAGATGAGGAAGGTTCAAAAATTCTAAAAGGTATATTAATGAGTTGGGGAATAGGTGTTTTGGAAAATGCAAAAGTAGAAAGAATTGAGGGAAATACAAATGTAGAAAAAGTTGTTTTGGCCGATGGCACGGTTGTTCCGGCAGAAATGGTTCTTTTATCTACAGGTATTCGTCCTAATACTTCACTTTTAGAACTCTCTAAGCTGCCATTTAATAGAGGTGCTATTGTCGATTCTTATATGCAGGTTTCAGAAGACATTTTTGCTGCCGGGGATATAGCGGAGTTTAATGGAACTATTTATGGAATAATTCCTCCGGCAATAGAACAAGCAACAATTGCTGCAACAAACATGGTTAAAGATAGATCATTAGAGTATAAAGGCTCTGTTCCATCTAATACTTTGAAGGTTGTTGGACTTGATTTGACTTCTGTTGGTCTTGTAAATCCTAAGGAAGATGGTTATGAAGTTATACGAGCAAGTGACGAGTCGTCTCATAAATATAGAAAGATTGTACTTAAAGATAATAAGGTTGTGGGAATAATTATACTTGGTATTAAGGAAGCAAATATAGCAAACAAACTTGTTAACAAAAAGGTGGATGTCACCCAATATAAGGATAAATTAGGTGATATTAATTTTTCTCTCAAAGAAATTAGTGCCTAACGATTTTTTATTTTAAAAAAGAGGGGGCATAAAATACCCTCTCTGATCCTCACAAGGAGGAAAATACTATGGACAATTTTGTGTTACATATACCAACGAAGGTAGTTTTTGGAAAAGGAGAGTTTAGTTCTCTTGGAAAGCATGCAAAAGAACTTGGTAAGGGTGCACTTGTAGTAACAGGAAGACGTTTTGCAAAAGAATCAGGATTACTTGATAAAGCACTAAAACAATTGGATGAAGTAGGTATTAAGTATGTTGTATATTCTGAAATAGAACCAAATCCAGAATCAAAAACAGTTGATGAAGGTGGTGAAATTGCAAGAAAAGAGAACATTGACTTCATCATAGCAATTGGTGGTGGAAGCGTTATTGATGCTGCAAAAGGAATAGCGATTGTTGCAAAAACCGGGGACAAAATTTGGGATTATCTTGAACGGCCACCTAAAAAGACCGTCAAAAGTGAAGTTCTTCCAATTTTATCTGTAATAACTGTTGCTGCAACTGGATCCGAGCTTGATGGTGCTGCAGTTATAACAAATACAGACACAAGAAGTAAAAGGGGAATAATCTCTCCTTTCTTGTTTCCCAAGATTTCAATCATTGATCCCCTTCTTACTTTGTCGATTCCACCAAAACAAACCGTTGATGGCGTCATTGATATGTTTACTCATGTTCTTGAGAGTTATTTATCATCTAAGGCTTACGCACCCGTTTCAGACTCTATCTCAGAAGCTCTAATGAAAGAGGCTTTAAGGTTTGGTGAAATAGCATTTAATAAACCTGACGATGTAAATGCAAGAGAATCACTTTCTTGGATATCTTCTCTTGCACTTTCAGGTATTCCTTCTGCTGGAAGAAGCGGACCCTTCCCTATTCACCGACTTGAGCATCCCATTTCTGGACTTTATGGAATCTCACATGGACGTGGACTAGCGATTTTGCTTCCTGCTTTTTTGTATATAACAAAAGATGTACATGAAGATAGATTAAAACGCCTTGGTCGAGAAATTTTCTCAACTGACTCGCCTTCTAAAACCATCGAAAGACTTGTTCATTACCTTAAAAAGGTTGAGGCATTTGAATCGCTAAAAAAATATGGTGTTAAAAAGGATGATCTTGAAAAATTTGCAAGAATGGCATTTGAAGATGAGGGGAAGAATGTCATTTTAGCAAGGGAGCCTTTAAGTAAAGAGAAAGTCTTGGAAATTTATGAACTTGCTTTTGATTATAAAGATTTATTTAAAAATGTGTAACATATGCTCTTAAGCTCTTGACAAAAAGGTTAAATTTATTAGAATATACTGCGTAAGGGCTTCTAGCTCAGTAGGTTAGAGCGCGTCCCTGATAAGGACGAGGTCTCTGGTTCGAGTCCAGAGAAGCCCACCAGAGGTGGGGATGTAGCTCAGCGGTAGAGCACATGGTTTGCATCCATGGGGTCAGGGGTTCAAATCCCCTCATCTCCACCATATTTTACCCTTTTTATATCTGGTGTGGCTTTAAACGAAACTCTGAAGCAGAGAAATCAAAAGTCTAAACTGTTTGGATTCAGTGAGACTTTACTGTAATTTGCTTAATTAAAATATACCAAAATAAGGCTTTCTCTTCTTTTGTCATGTGCGGGTATTTTTCTTGCTTGTTATATAGACAAATTTCATTTTCCTCCAGTTCTTTGCCCGTGTGATCTTTCTTTCAATTGTTTTTATCTCATCTCGATAGTCTTTAAAAGTTTTTCTTCCAAATCAATTCCTTTTAATTTTCTGTTACAGTATGTATCTCCTTCATAAATAGGAAGGCAAACATAGCAAGGAGTATTTCGTTTTATTTGGAAAGTCGCATTATGTTTTATCTTTAGCGCAGTAGATTAATCTTGAGAATAAAGAGGTAAACTTTTTTCTTACGGAGGCTTTTTTATTTTTCCTGATATCTTGGTCTGTCTTCCATTTTTCATAAGGTATAATTGCCTCGTGCTTTCCCGGATAGAATTTCCATTCTAACTCTGAACTCTTCTTTTTAATGTGAATTCTCTTTTATGCTAAATATCCGGAATAAAAAGGAATTGTCTTTTCCCTTTTGATTCCGATTGACCTTTCGAAGTCTTCTAAACTTACTATCATTAACATTGCGAGTCTTTCCGTAGTCGTTGAAGTATCAAACTGCTGAGTGATAGACACAAAGGCAATGCCTTGTTTTCAAATAATTGAAGAGTATTAAAAATCTACAATGAAGAGACTTAACCTATCTATTTTATAGACCAAAACGACACCAAAAAGCTTATTCTGTGCGTCTTTTGAGAGTTCTTGGAATGCTCGCCACTTTGTCAAACCGCTTGAAAGCCTTGCATCTTAATAAATTTTTAAACGATTTACAGTTTTGGGCCTTGATATATTCCAGAATTCGCTCTTTTTGCAATCCAAGGCTTTCGACTTCCTCTGCTTAATTGGGAATGGGAACCCTTATGTACTATCGTAGTTTTCATTTGCTATAAATCTCCATTTTTCGAGATTTTGCTATACATCTTTTCTTTAGCTAAATTGTTCATATTGCGCAACTCAACTTTTTATCTATCCTTGATCAAAAATTAATGGATGACCAAGCCAATGCTTAATGCCTGCACACGAAATGATTAATCCTAACCTGAGCGATTCTCCAAATTTATCATATATTTTCTTTTGTACAACATAGATTTAATGTATAATTTGAGCATATAAAAAAGATAGTGCTTTCACTTACTTGGCGATGAAGCACTATCTTAATGAGTTGAAAATATGACAAACAAAAATGAAAAAACCAAACAGGAAGAACTCGTATGAAATATAGATAGATAGTATTGAAAAAACATCAGATTCATTTCCCGACAAAGCAGGTCTTGCACTGTTTGAACAGTATCTTTCAAAGATAGGGATATACCACAAGGTTATGAAATACTTCGGGAGTACCAGAAAAATCAGGAAAGGAATACCAATTGAAAGAACATTCAAGTAGTTATTCTGTTTCATTATGAGATTGTATATCGCTTTATCTAAAACATTTTGACGACTTTTTAAGCGATAGCGGGGGTATACAGAGACAATAGAGAATGGCGTCATAGGAATGTTGAACTTTCACAGTGCAAAGAGATTCTTCAAGTCACTACTGTTAGATTATGGCAAAATGAATATCTAATTGATGCTGTCTTAGGAGGTGGAATATCCATAAACCATTCTGACACAGTAATAGAATCTCTCACTCATATCAGAATCCACTGAAAAGGAGTGTGGATTACAAAAGAGGTGTAAAAAAGGCATTATTTGCATGAAAAGCTATCATACAACATTTAGAAGGATGCTTATTGAGAATGCAAATAAGATTACCCATACAGGTAGAAAAATTATTTTCAAAGTGCAATAATCTGTTGAAAAAGGTCACAGGTTTTAGAAAATTAAGTCCAACTGTTATCGCATAGAGATAGAGTAATCAATTTCTATAATTCTCTTTCTTAGATAAAAGGATAGGGTAATTATGCTTAAAATGCATAAAATACAGTAAAATTGCTTAAATTGAGAAATTTAAAATCACATTAATCATAACAAAATACAAAGGCAAAAAAATATAGTCCAAAAAAACTTGCAAATTTTCAAAAAAAATACTAAAACTTTAGTGATAGAAAATCGCTTAATTTAGGTTAGAATAAAGGTTAAGATGGATATATTGCAAGAATTAATTGCAAGGAGGAGAGTTCTATGAAACCGAAAAACTATTATGATATATTAGGTGTGAGGTATAACGCGACTCCTGATGAAATCAAGAAAGCTTATCAAGAACTCATTAAAAAATATCACCCAGATCTTCATCAAAATGATTCAGAGGAAGCAAAAAAGGTTTTGTCTGAGAAAGCTGCCGAAATCAACGAAGCTTATGCAACTCTTATTGACCCAGTTAAGAGAAAAGCCTATGATGAGCAATTATTTAATTATAACTCACAAGCACAAACAAGTAGCAAAGAATCAGGCTATGAAAGTTATAATACCTATGGGGGTTATAACAGGGAAAATGAAATTTTCAGAGAATTTTTTTATAATTATGTTAATTATATTAGAGAAAGAATAAAAAAGGAAAACGAAATCTCAAAATTTCCTTTTTCTCTTTTGCTTGCAAGTTTCAGTTATTTTGTTATGAGATCTATCCCTTATTATCCTAAGGGATGGGACTGGATTTTTGTTGCTTTAATTGCCCTTATAGCATGGTTCAAACCAACAATTGGTATTTTAGTTGCAGGTGCAATTTATGCAGTACCCATTGCTTATAATTCTATTGTTCTTGCGGAAATTTATATAGTTTTTTTATTTATTACTTTCGTCTTTGGTATAATGCAACCATATCATTTTGTTGTATTTGCAGCTACTGTTATATTTGCTTTTAATCCAAAACTTTATTTCTTATTACCCATCATTCCCTTTATTTCTGGTTTTTTACCTGTGGGATCTGCTTTCGTTACATCAGCGATTGCTTGTTTTATGGGAGAAGTTATTGCTCTTCTCAAGGGTGAATCTTCATTAGGATTATTATTAACAACAATCAAATCAAAACCGCTTGTAAAAATCAGTTCTGTTGGAGTTAAAACATTGAGAAATTGGACTTGGATAAAAAAACCTTCTATTCAAAATATGAGCCTTCTTTCAAAGATCTTTACGCCATTTATCGATAAACCAATTCTTATTGCTCAGATAATTCTTTGGGGAATTGTAGCTTTTACTTTAAGTTTTATATATGATCGTACAGTACGAACTACAAGAGAAAGTAAGAGAAGAATACTTGAAATTGGAATTAGCGCAATTATTTTTGCTGCTGGAAATCTTCTTTTATATGTTCTAATTTTGAATTCGAAAATTAACGCAGCTCTTATAGAGAAAGTGGCTCTTCACACATTAATATCATCTTTAATAGTTGGAATATTATATCCTCTCTTTCGTAGAGTTTCGTTCTATGAAAATTGGTTTAATCCGACTTTACTATCTTCATCGCCACTTACAACAAGTTATGTTCTTGCACTTATTTTAAATTTTGTATTTACTGTAGGCTGGTTCTTTCTTATATTTGTAATGTTGATCCTTTTAATACTGATCTAATTTTAACTTTTCTCTAATGAACTTTTGATCTAATATTGTAGCATTTGATATTAATAAAAAATTATAACTTTAAATATCCTTAAGGATCAAAATTAATTAATAATTTTTTTTCAACAAATTTCATTAGCAAATCTTATTGCCCTTTTAGTAGATTTCCTATACAGTAATAGATTGTATAAACATCTTTTCAAGATTGATTTAATTAACTCCTAACTCTTTCTCCAATTTTTTTGCAAGATCGTTATCTACCTTAGATATCCCATCAAAGAACCATCCAATCTTCTCAATATCCTCTTCCCTCTTAACTTTCTCTATAAGATCATCAACATCTCTCTTTTCTAAAATCTTTTTTGCAAGATCTTTATCTACATTAGATATCCCATAAAAGAAATC